>DAOUOU010000072.1 GCA_030626465.1 Bacteroidales bacterium | reverse complement strand
TTAAAAAACTCCAGAGCATCAGGGAATATTTGATTTAGTCGAAAATTTACATTATTGACTTTCAACTGGTTCGATTCAATCATAGAAATATCCATGATATCATCAATCAGTTTTAGCAATCTTTGTCCGTTAGTATTGATTATTTCCAGGTACCTTTTCTTTTTATCATTTGGCAGATCCGGATTTTGCATAAGATCGCCAAAACCAAGTATTCCATTCAGGGGGGTACGAATTTCATGCGACATATTGGCCAGAAACAAGGATTTCAGTCTGTCGGCTTCTTCTGCCTTCTTTTTTTCTTCTTCAAGGCCCTTTGCATAACGTTTTCGTTCACTAACTTCTTCCCTTAATGTTTTGTTTGTCTTACTTAATTCCAGAGTACGCTTCTTAACTGTTGTATTCAGATTGTCTCTGGCAACTTCAAGGTTTTTGTTTTCAGAAAATGATTTGATGCGGGTGTTAAAAAGGATCCGTGAAATGATCCAGGCCAGAACAACCAGCACAACAATAGAACCGTATTGAGTTACCAGTGTCTCGAGAGGCATTTGATTAAAATAGTAGAGGCCAAAGATCAGGGCAATAAAACTGAAAATCAGGAATGAAAGGAAAATCAATCCGCGCATCATGAAAATTGTTGCTGCAGAAAAAACTCCTAACAGAAAGGTTGGCACGCTATTGGCAGTTGATGATTCCACTATTGAAATACCTGATGTCCAGAGCACATGAAACAATACCCAGCTGTTTATTACATACCGATGGAACGGTTTTACATCGTCAGAATGCTTCGGAGCCTGGAAATGAGTGATAAGCAAAGCATATACAGTTGCGATACCCAGGGTAATATCCAGAAACATAAAACTTCCTATCTGGCGTGTCTCCCAAAAATTCCCAAGGAAAAAATCGGAATAGAGCTGAGAACCAACAAAAACTATCAGGAAGTATGCAAAAATCCTGAGGCGATTTAAATTGATAATAGTAATATCAGCATAAAACTCCTTTCGGTATAAATCGTCCTCAAGGATCGACCTATAAGGGAAAGGATTAAATCTTTGTACTATCTTTTTGATGTAATTCATGTGTTGAGCCTAACTAAATATAATACTTTATTCACTCAAAACATTATCAAAGAGTGGAAAACTATAATTGTCCAGTAAGAAAAATCAATCAACTTTTTTAATCCAGGCCTGAGGATCTAATTCTGTCTGAATTGTTTTCAGAAAACGATCTGCCTCCTGCCTGGTGGAAAATACATCATAACTCACAGCATGAAGATTGCCAATGCTGCCAAATTTTTCAGCATTATATCCCTTTTGTTTCAGATCCTTTACCAGATTATCAGCATTATCTTCATAACTAAAGGATCCTGCCACTATATAGTATTTTGGGCCCTGCCGAATTGGGGTTGCGTGTGGAATATCCTCTGTCCGGATTTCTTCTTCCGGAGCTTCACCTTTGGTGTCGGGTGTAGTTGTTACATCTTCATAAGATTCGGTAACATAATTATCTTCTTCAATTATTACCGGTTCATCGATCGGTAATTCTTCAACCTCTGCTTTCCTGAAGAATGCAGGAAGGTCTTTATTATACATGAAATAGCCCGTAATTAATATGGCATTAATAAGAAGAATGAGAACAACCCAAATGATGATATTGCGTTTGCTGTTCCTTTTTTTGCGGGATTCAAGAGTTGTAGCAGCAGGTTCGTATACATGCTTTGAGCTTGTATCAGAAACAGTAGTTCTGGCAGCTTGCTCACGCTTCATTTCTTCCCTTGCCTTCTCCTCTCTCTCTTTCTCTACTTTTATCTTTTCTTCTTTTGTCTTCTCTTCTCTTGCCTTTTCTTCTTTTGCTTTTTCCTCTTTTGTCTTTTCTTCTTGTGCTTTTTCTTCTTTTATCTTTTCTTCTTGTGCCTTCTCCTCTCTCTCTTTCTCTACTTTTGTCTTTTCTTCTTTTGCCTTTTCCTCTTGTGTCTTCTCTTCCTTCACTTCTGGTTTTGTTTTCGATGCTTTCTTAGTGCCTTCAGTTTCAAGAGATATTTTCCCGGAGGAGCTTTTTACCAGTACACCCAATTTCCCTAAGGGATAATTTTCTCCTCTATCGAGTTTTGCAACTACTGACTTCACAAAAGCATCAATCTTTTGTTTTGCATTATCTCTGTCAATATCTTCATTTTTAGAAAGGGTATCAACCAGCATGCCATCGTTGTACTGAAGAAATTCGTTAAATACGATAGTAAGGGGTTTTCTCTGCTTAACAATAAACGCTCCAAAATCGGGAACAATCACCCTGTTATTGTTTGCAAGGATTTGATCTATATATTTTTCCATTTTGTCTTAACTTTAAGTATGAACAAAGTTAATAAATATCAACAGTACAATACATTGAAGATTTGAACAATTATTTGTAGAGTTCTTTTAGCAATTTTGAATAGATTTCTAATGATTTTACTTTCTTTGTCTGTTGTTTAAGAATTCTTTTTATTATTAAACGTGGGATCAGGACTTAAATTTTATTTTGGTAAGAGTTTGAGGGCAGGCAGGCAACGAATACCACTACTCAGAATTACGTAATATAACTAACGAATAAAGAACCTTTAATAAAGATTTATACTCATGAAATACAGGAATGTTTTAGGGATAGATTTTGGTGGTTCAGGAATTAAGGGAGCGCCTGTTGATACAAAGGAAGGCTCTCTTTTGACAGAACGTTACAGAATTCCGACACCTGTACCTGCGACGCCTGAGGATGTCTCCGGGGTAATCAGCCAAATTTCAGTTCATTTTAAATGGAAGGGCCCTGTAGGATTGGCTTTTCCTGCTGTTGTTCAGAGGGGCTTTGTAAAAACTGCATCCAACATTGACAAGAGTTGGATAGGAATAAATGCTTCGAAACTAATCATGGATAAAACAGGATTGCCTACTTACGTAGTAAACGATGCTGATGCTGCCGGAATGGCTGAGATGAAATTTGGAGCCGGTAAAGGCAAAAAAGGTTCGGTATTACTGATTACCGTAGGTACCGGCATTGGCACAGTTTTTTTTACGAAAGGCAAATTGGTTCCAAACACAGAGCTGGGCCATGTTTACCTCAAATCGGGAATTGAAGCTGAAGATTTTGCCTCAGATGCTGTGAGACAGAATGAAGGACTGGAATGGGAGGAGTGGGCAAGACGATTTAATGTATACCTTCATGAAATGGAAAAACTGTTTTGGCCTGAGTTGATAATAATTGGAGGTGGAATGAGTAAAAAACCCAGGAAATTCTTAGAACAGATTACAATAAACACAAAGATTGTAATGGCCAAGGCAAAAAACGAAGCGGGAATTATTGGTGCAGCGCTTGCAACAAAAGCCAACCGTGATTTTTTCAGGTAAGCTATGGGTTTTGCTTGCTGTTTTTATTCTGAAACCGAATTTTCAAAAGGAGTGCGGTTAATTATTGATCTGCCAAGGGTGATTTCATCGGTATATTCCAGTTCGTCTCCAAATGAGACGCCTCGTGCTATAACAGATACTTTTTTTACATGATCTTTTATCTTTTTGTGCAGGTAGTAGTTTGTTGTATCACCCTCCATGGTTGCACTCAGGGCAAAGATCACTTCCCTTACCTCTCCTGAGCTCACCCTTTCGATAAGGGAATTTATCTCAAGATCATTTGGTCCTATCCCTTGAATAGGTGAAATTATTCCTCCCAGTACATGGTACAGGCCATTGAACTGGTGAGTGCTTTCAACCAACATGACATCTTTCACATTTTCCACCACACAGATAATTGATCCATCGCGCTTTTTTGAAGAACAAACAGAGCATGTCTCACTGTCAGAAAGATTATGGCACACTTTACAGAAAATGATGTTTTCAACCAGATTATTTATAGCAGTGCCAAAATTCAATGCATCTTCTTTTTTTTGTCTCAGAAGGAATAATGCCATTCGCAGAGCACTACGCTCACCAATTCCGGGCAGACTTGAGAATTGCTCTACTGCTTCGGCCAAAAGCCTGGAAGGATAATTTTGAGTATACATGGTATTGAAATTATAATATGCAAAATTACTATCATTGCATTCGAGCCACAATTTTTTTTGGATAAATGATTCAACAATTGTAACAGTAAAATACAAATCCGCACAATGCACCCATTCGTAATATTAATAATTATTCTGGTCTATTTTGCTTTGCTACTTCTCATCAGTTCCATTACGGGGAGAAGAGCCGACAGCAGCAGCTTCTATATTGGCAACAGACAGTCGCCATGGTATATTGTATCGTTTGGGATGATAGGTGCATCCTTGTCGGGGATAACGTTCATTTCAGTACCCGGGTGGATAATAACCAGCAAGTTTTATTATATGCAAATGGTACTGGGATACCTGTTGGGTTACGCAGTCATTGTGCATGTATTACTTCCGCTGTATTACAAGCTGAAGCTAACATCTATTTATGGGTATCTTAAAACAAGATTCGGAAATAGCTCTTATAAAACAGGGGCGGTCTTCTTTCTGATATCAAGAATTATTGGTGCGTCTTTTCGATTGTTCATAGTTGCTAATGTTCTTCAAATAACAATATTCAATACATTGAATGTACCTTTTGTACTGACCATTTTAATAACCTTGCTCTTTATTTACATTTATACATTCAGAGGAGGAATAAAAACAATTGTATGGACCGATACCCTTCAGACCCTGTTTATGTTATCTGCTGTTGTGGTTAGCATAGTAATTGTTTCAGGAAGTCTGGATCTTGATTTAAAAGGATTGGTCTCAAGCATTGTTAACGATGAGCATAGCAGGATGTTTAACTTCACTGATTGGCGAAAGAGCAGTTTCTTCTTTAAGCAGTTTCTAAGCGGAGCATTCATTACCATTGTCATGACAGGTCTTGATCAGGATATGATGCAGAAGAATCTCAGTTGCCGCAATCTGCGCGATGCGCAGAAAAATATGTACTGGTATAGTACACTCCTGGTTCCTGTGAATATTTTGTTCCTGTCACTCGGTGTATTATTGGTCCGGTTTTCTCATATCCGGGGTATTCCACTTCCGGAGTACACCGATGATCTGTTTCCTATGCTGGCAACAGGAGCATTCATGCCTGCGTTTCTTGGTGTCATATTTGTCTTAGGACTAATCGCCGCAGCATATTCAAGCGCCGATTCAGCAATTACTGCACTTACTACATCTATTACTATCGATCTGTTCGAAGCTGAACACCTGGAAGAAAAAAGACTGCGCACTCTTCGATGGAGAACTCATATTTTAGTTTCCTTGCTGATTGGTGTCGTAATCTTCGTATTTCGTCTGTTAAGCAACGATGCTGTAATAAGCACATTATTTAAAGCTGCCGGCTACACCTATGGGCCACTTCTGGGGCTCTATGCTTTCGGACTTTTCACAAAGCTGCATTTGCGTGATAGATGGGTACCTGTTATTGCCGTTTCTTCACCATTTATTTCATTCCTGATTAAAGTTCTTCTTGAGTTTCTTATCAGGGATTATCAGGCAAGTTTTGAGATACTTGTTTTGAATGGATTCATTACATTTGCAGGATTGTTGCTAATATCTCAGACAAAGTCGCCAACAATAAAAGATAAATAGGCATCTTTTTAGAAAAGATTTTATTAAATAGCAAAATTTATTGAAGAGAATTGAATTAGTGAATAGATAAGGTTTGAAGGTTTAACTAAAATTTTGTCGAGTGAAAATAATTGCAGGAATAAGTAATTCACACAAACCTGATGAGATTGAGGCATATGTAAATGCCGGGATTGATGAGTTCTTTGTCGGTTATGTACCAAAAGAATGGAGTGATGAATACGGATGGGAATTATCGAACAACAGACGGGAAACAGCGAATTATCAATACCGGACGAAAGAAGAGCTCGCAAATGTTGTAGATCTGATCCGGAAGCAGGATCGCAAGGTGTACCTTACAGTTAATGCTCATGAATACAATACCCATCAGACAAAATTAATGCTTCGCATTCTTGACAACATCAGGGATATTAAGTTTGATGGATTTATAGTCAGCAATATTGGCATTATGCTCGAATTGCAGAAAAACGGATTTGACATTGATATGAATGTTAGTATTGGAGCGGGAAGTAATAATATCGAAACCCTGAGGTTTTTTCATGATAATTTTGATAACATCGGCAGGTTTATTTTACCACGCAAACTAACAATAAAGGAGATAGAGTACATTGCACGCTATGCTGCCGATAATAAGATAAGGCTTGAGGTTTTCGGGATGGCAGCTTATTGTGTATTCAACGATGAGTTTTGTTTCACCTGGCACGGACCTCTAAACAAATGCTTCTGTCAGTCGCCCATGTTTGAATTTCGTGAAGTCAGACCGCTTCTGTTTGATTCCACATGGAAAAAGGAGATTAAGGCAGGCAGTCCGGAGAGTCTTTATCAAAGACAACCTGCCATTGTGAACGAGATCCGGCAGGAAAAAACAGCGTATTATTCAAAAAATCCCAAACCAAAGCCCAGTGCTTATGAACTTGGCAATGCATATATTCTGGCAAATTTGGGGAAATGCGGACTTTGTACCTTTAAGAGTTTCAAGGACTGGGGAATTGAGGCAGTCAAACTTCCACTTCGTGGTCAAAGTTTCAGAGGCAATATTGCAATTGTTAAAATGGCGAAGAAGGTGATCAAGGAGCCTGATCCAACTCCTCAATTCTGCAGGGATCTGATGAGGAGCCCTCATTTTTGTTCGGGCAGTAACTGTTACTACGATTATCCTTATTCTAAATGATATTATTCTCAGAATGAAAAAACAATTCGATCTGCATATTTACATCAGTGATATTAAACATCTTCTGAATCTGGAAGAAACATTAAAAATTGTTCCAAGACCGGCGCCGGAAATTGTGGAGATAATGGATGAAAACCTTATTGTTAATCAATCCTCTCTTACGACATTGAAAGATTTTATGGACCGGTATTATGGTTTGCAGTATGATGGAAATGTTGAAGGAATATATTACGGTCAGGAAACATGCGAGAACCTGATTCCTTCGTTAAAACATTTGGAGCAGGCGGTCGAGTATTGTTCGCAGAACAAATATATTTTCACTTTGGCAACCCCGTATGTTGGTCCAAAAGGAATGGAAAGGTTAAAAAAACTTTTTGATTATCTGCATTCCAATGCTCCGGATTGTGAAGTAGTTGTTAACGATTTTGGTGTGTTGCATCTTTTGAACACACAGTATCCGAACATTAAGGTTATATTGGGCAGGCTTCTGATAAAGCTAAAAAGAGATCCCAGGTTTTCTCTTTCAGGATTTGATATCGCAAATGTTGGTATTAAAAATCTGAAAAAAGTGGAAACAAATCAAAACGAAGCTTTAAAGGGGACAAGCCTTGAACTTCCTGTTTACCAGAAATTCCTCCGTTCTAAGGGTGTTGAGCGTCTGTGCCTGGATACCTTGTCGCAGGGAATGGATCAAAAGACGTTTAAAAAATGGGGTTTTCCGGTCGATCTTATGTGGCCATGGACATACATCACCAGTAGCAGGAGTTGTTCAATTGCCGCACATACACAACCGGGGAAAGAATACCATCCTACAGACGAACCATGTCATTATCAGTGTAAGAAATATGAATTCACATTCAGGTCTGATAAGAAAATGTTGCCCAGCTTTTTCAGGGGAAATGCCGTTTGGTTGAATACAAAATCATTGCATAAGGAATATTTTCAACTGGGTTTTGACAGGCTGGTTTATCAACCCTATATTCCTGTATAATGATTATGAAATATAGCCTTATGGATTAAGTGTCATTGCATTATTCCTATGAATAAATCCATTTCATATGAATAAATTCATTACTATTCGTTAACTTGAGTAAATTAGGATTCTCAAAAGTCAGAAATCTATTTCGGATCAATTATTCGCCTGATATATTGGTTCAATAATGAAATATCATAAACAAAACACCATGCTAACAAACCATTTAAAAACATTGACTTTTACCAGACATTATTTGGGCAGTCTTATACTTATACATTCCATTTCCTGTTTGCTTACTGTGGCACAGAGTACCGTCGACCCGTACCTGTGGCTTGAAGATGTTGAAGGAGAAAAGCAGCTTGAATGGGTAAATTCTCAAAATGAAAAAACTCTTGGGTATATTACAACTATTGATGGTTACCAGGAGCGCTACGATTTTAGTTACAAGGTTCTTACTTCGGAGGATAAACTGCCATATCCGGATATGCATGGAGATTATATTTATAACATCTGGCAGGATGAAGAAAATGCAAGGGGATTGTGGAGAAGAATTCCCTTCAAAGATTATTTGGAGAGAAACGATAACTGGGAGATAGTTATTGATATTGATGAGTTGTGTGAAACTGAAAACACAAATTGGGCTTACGATAGAACCTATTTTATTCCCGGGAATAATAAACATTGTGCCATTCAATTGTCAAAAGGAGGATCGGATGCTGCAGTAATAAGAGAATTTGATCTGGAGAAAAGGGAGTTTGTTGAAGATGGTTTCTTTGTTGATGAGGCGAAATCGAGTTTTGAATGGATAGATGAGAACACAGTTTATATCGCAACCAATTTTGGGGATGGATCTTTGACAAATTCAGGGTACCCACGAATAGTTAAAAAGTGGAAAAGAGGGACACCAATTACAGAAGCAAAAACTGTTCTGGAGGTTCCTAAGGAAGATATGGCGGCAGGAATGGCCGTATTGCATACTCCTGATAAAAAACATGAGTTACTTTTCCATTCGAAAAACTTTTACGATATAACTGTATTCTATATTCAGGAAGACAAAACAATTGAATTGAATCTGCCAAAAAACTTCAATTTCGAATTATTTAAAGATAAAATAATTGTTCAACCACTTGTTGACTGGCAATTTGGTAAGAATTTAATTGAGAAAGGAATTGTAATAGCAATGGAAATAGATTCTTTACTGAATCAGAAAAACAATTATCAGGTTTTATTAGATAATAAGCCCGGTATTTCGGTTGAGAGTATTCATGTTACCAGTGAATGTGTTTTGATAAATACACTGAATAATATAAAAAGCGAATTGCTGAAATTCAGGTATAAGGATGGGGCATGGATAAAACAACTGGTTGATCTGCCAAAGAACGGACTGGTTGAAATAGTAGATGTTGACAGGCGACAAGAGAGCTATTTTATAACCTACGAATCTTTCGTTCAGTCTACTACAATTTATGTCGACAAGGAAGACGGAACTTCACCTGTGAAATTGATGAGTTTGCCTGATTATTTTGAAACCGGTGATCTGGAAGTCAGACAACACTGGGTAAGTTCAAGAGACAGCACCCTCATCCCGTATTTCATTATTCATAAAAAAGATCTGGAGTACAACGGCAATAACCCTCTTATTCAATATGGCTATGGAGGTTTCCGTATTTCTGAAACACCTTATTATAGCGGTTCCCGCGGAAAATTCTGGTTAGAGAATGGAGGAGTTTATGTTATTGCCAATATTCGTGGGGGAGGTGAATTTGGTCCGGATTGGCATCTTGCTGCAATCAAAGAGAACAAGCAAAAATCGTACGATGATTTTATTGCTGTTACGGAGGACCTTATTGCCCGTAAGATCACTTCGCGTGAAAAGATCGGCATATACGGCGGAAGTAACGGAGGATTACTGGTTGGAGCGGTGATGGTTCAACGGCCCGATCTGTATAAGGCAGTTGCATGTTTTGTTCCGCTTCTTGATATGCAAAGGTATTCAAAACTTCTGGCCGGAAATAGCTGGATGGCTGAATACGGAAATCCGGATATTCCTGAAGAATGGGAATACATTAGCAAATACTCACCATACCATAATGTGAAGGCAGGAGAAAAATACCCCGAAGTATTGTTTCTGACTTCAACAAGGGACGACAGGGTGCATCCGGGTCATGCCCGGAAAATGACAGCCAAAATGGAAGAAATGGGTTACAATGTCTACTTGTTTGAAAACACCGAGGGAGGTCATGCTGCCTCTTATACTCCGGAACAGAGGGCAAAGGTATCCTCCATGTACTACTCATTTTTTAGTGATCAGTTAATGAAAAAATAGTATCACGATAAATGTCCGGACTAGTGCTTTCCTTTTTTTACTAATTTGGCACCTTTAATCTATACTTTACATAAAATAACAAGGGGATATGAAAGATTTCAATGTGGCTATTCTTGGATGCGGAACTGTTGGAGGGGGTGTAGCAAGAATTATGTCTGAACTACAGGAAGAAATTTCGAACAGGGCATCACGCAAAATAAATCTAAGGAAGATTGTGGAGCTTACTCCTGATTCGGCGGCAAAAAGGTTCAGTCTTCCTACCGATTTGTTTTACGGACATGGCAAAAACCTGACAGGAGAAGAAGCTGAACACTATATCAAAGAGGTATTAGAAGCGGAAGATATTGATCTGGTTGTTGAAACAATAGGAGGCAGTAACGATTATATTGAAAATTTGGCAGTAAAGGTCTGTGAGGCAAAAAAACATTTGGTGACAGCTAACAAAGCCTTGCTGGCAGAGAGGGGTAAAGCAATTTTTGATACAGCTAAAACCAATGATGTTACAGTCGGTTTTGAAGCTGCTGTATGCGGTGCGATACCTATCATCAAAACAATAAAGGAAAGCTTCACCGGCGATAGTATTATTTCCCTGTCGGGGATTATGAACGGCACCAGCAATTATATACTTTCGATGATGCAAAATGAGGGTATGGAGTTTGAGGAAGCTTTAAAGCTGGCACAGGAGAATGGCTATGCCGAAACTGATCCTACCCTTGATATCAATGGTTATGATGCAGGTCATAAACTGGTAATACTGTTAAAACTGGCTTTTGGAGTGGATATAGCGATGGATGAACTGTCAATTGGAGGGATTGAGAATATCAGTAGAGAGGATATTGAATTTGCTGAAGAAATTAATTGTAAGATCAAGCTTATTTGTTACGCCAAAAAAATTGATGGAAAGATATATGCTACGGTTTGTCCGATGATGGTGAAGAACAGCAACTTTTTGTCGGGGGTAAAAGGGGTGACCAATGCTGTGCGGGTAGTCAATAAATATTCTGGCAAGCATATACTGCTAGGGGCAGGTGCCGGTTCATTTGAAACAGCCAGTTCGATAGTGGCAGATATTGTATTTGCTGCGAAATATTCAGAAAGGGGACAGGTTAGTTATGACAAACAATCTCTTGATTTCATTGATGCGAGTCATTTTGAGTTCCCCTATATAATGACGTTTGAAACCGCTGATGTTCCCGGAATAACCGGTCTGGTTACTACTTCTGTCGGGCATCAGAACATTAATATAGATACTGTAAGTCATAACAGGCATAAAAAAGACAGGGCAACATTTTCGATTGCGACAATGCCCTGCACTATGCTCCAGATAGAAAAGACAATTGCTGAAATAACAAACAATAATCCTGATTTGTTATTGAGCACACCCAAAGTAATACCTATTCTTTATTAGACAGGAAAGGTATGCAGACTGATTAATTATGGAACCAGCAAAGCAGTTTATATTGTTTTTACAATCAAGTATCACTCCTGTTGCTCTTATCTCGGGTGTAGGATTAATTCTTCTATCGCTAACCAGTCGTCTTGGCAGAACCATTGATCGTTCGCGCGGAATTATCACTGAATTGCGCCAGGCCAGCGGAACCCGAAAAGAGATATTGATTGCAGAGTTAAGAATTCTTCATAAAAGAAATAAATATTTAAAATCTGCAATGGCAGGTATTGCTTTCAGTATTCTCACGAGCAGTTTAATGATCCCGGTATTGTTGATCATGAATCTGTTATCGATAGATCTGAATTTTTTTGGTGGTGTTTTGCTAATATTAAGCGTTGGAGGTATAATCCTTTCGGGAATTTTTCTTTTTGCCGATGTTGCTCTTTCTCTGAAAGCACTGGATTATGAGATGAAGGATTATCTTTAATGGCTTTTTACTTTCGGTAAGCTCGCAAGCTCAGTTGTGTAACTGTGGAACTGTTTAACTGTGTAATTGCTTCGCCAGCCATAGCCTTGGCGAAGGCTGGATGAACTGAAGAATTGATTAACTGGTGAATCGATTAAATGAAGTTTCTGATGAGATGTTGAGAAGTTGAGAAGTTGAGGAGTTGAGGAGTTGAGGGATTTATTACAGGTTGTGTAACTGTGTAATCGATGAACTGAATTCTAAGATAAAAGCAAGTATTTTAAGCAAAATTATGCTCATAAATACAAGTATAGGGTGTTTGTCTTTTGACAACAGCAAAAACCCTATTTACCAGTTTACAACTAATTGAGTT
>DAOUOU010000056.1 GCA_030626465.1 Bacteroidales bacterium | reverse complement strand
TTGGTTGCGTATTCGATTTTTGGAGCAATAAATGATACTCGCGCGCATTTAAACCTAAAATCCGCATGTTAAACATTAAAAAAGCTGTAAAACTTTAAGATATAAAGCTTTACAGCTAAGGTATTTTCACCTAAATTGGTGTTGTCTACAAAATACCAATATGAAAGTAATAAATAGTTATCCAATTTCCCCATTCGGAGGTCTTAATCTTGTTTTAAAAGACTTCAATAAGTTAGGTATAGATCACTTTCTCAATAATCATTTTCCCTCACTACCTAATCAAAGTAAATATTCATGGAAAGATTTACTTTACAGTTATTGGTCTGTGTTCTTTTGTGGTGGCGATTGTGCTGAAGATCTATCGGCTAATTTAAAGCACACTTTTACATCAAATCCCTTTATCAAAGTACCAAGTCCGGATAGAATATTAGAAAGATTAAAACTACTTGCCCTACCTTCTCATACCTTTACTGCCGCTAGAGGGAATAGTAAACATCACTTTAGCTTTAATGATCCGTTAAACCAAATAAACATTAAGCTTTTAAAAAGGCTATCTCTTATAAAAAGCAAGAATAACATATTAGATTATGATAATACTATACTATTTACAGACAAGGCTGATGCGGCCAATACCTATAAGAAAAGATATGGTTATTGCCCCGGAGTTGCTCTGATTGGCAGAAATGTAGTTTATGTTGAAAACCGTAATGGAAACAGTAATCCTGAAACACTACAAAAAGATACCCTAAGAAGAATGTTTGATACTTTAAAATCAAATAACATTCATATCGGAGCATTCAGAGCCGATGGAGCATCCTATAATCTTTTAACCTTAGCTGAAATTAGTGCCAACGTCGATAAGTTTTATATCCGGGCCAAGATGTCAGATTCTCTGAACGAAGCAATTAATGAAGTAGAAAAGTGGAGCAATGTTTTAATAGATAATAGAAAAGTATTTAGAGGTTCCGCTTATGTCACTCCATTTGAAAAGATCGCTAAGAGGACTAAACAAGAGCACTTATTAAAACAATACAGATTAGTCATTACAAAAGAGAAAAGGGATGATGGTCAGGTTAATTTATTTACAGGGGAAGCATATAACTATAGAGCTATTCTGACTAATGACTTTGATAAGACGGATGATGAAGTAGTGTTTTTCTATAACCGGAGAGGGGCTACTGAAAGAGAGTTTGATATATTGAAAAATGATTTTGGATGGAACAATATGCCCTTTTCAAAACTAGAATACAATACCGTGTTTCTTATTATAACAAGCATGTGTCGTAATCTGTATCAATATATAATTACTCAGTATTCAAAAATCTATAAAAACCTTTCTCCAAAGTTCAGGATCAAAAAATTTATTTTCAGATTCATATGTATTCCTGCAAAATGGATAAAATCAGGAAGGATGATTAAGTTGAGACTTTATGGGAATATTTATTTTAAGACATAGAACTAAAACCTTCAAGCATCCCTTACTAAACACCTTTAAATAAATCTGATAGAAATAAATTCTAAATGAGATTATATTGTATTATTTCTTGATTTAATCTAAGAAACCATAAAATCAGCTTATAATACATCAAGATTTTAGGGCATTATAACTTTATGGTTCTTTAGTGATCAATAAACCTTGAAATAAAAACATATTTTTAGAGACCTGCGGATTTTAGGCATAGATGCGCGCCAAGGGGAAATGTCGCTATTAATATTTGAATCGACATCCCTGCGCAGGCAGGGATCCAGTTTTTCTATCCTGGATTGACTTCATCGATTCACCAACCCTGGATTGACTTCGTCGAGGGCTTCGCCGTTCCGTGTCTTCGCACGGAATGTCAATACCTTTCTTTTGGGCTGACAACCCCGGCGAAGCATAGCGGAGACCAGGAACCACGAAGTGCTCAGCGAATCTAATCCAGAAAAAAACAAAACTGGATTGACTACGTCGAGCTGCTAAAGCAGGTTCCTTGTCAAGCAAGGAATGTCAATACCTTTCTTTTGGAGTGACATCCCTGGCGAAGTGTAGCGCAGACCAGGAACCACGAAGTGCTCAGCGAATCTAATCCAGAAAAAAACAAAACTGGATTCTTTTTAAAAAGTCTTTGGCCGGGCAGGACACATAAGCCTAATGCATGCATGAATGTCTTGTATAATTACTTTTGAGAGAGTTTCTTTGAAAGTCTATGCCTTCTGAACAGTCTCAATAAATGCCTTTATATTCTCAGTCTTTACACCGGGGGGCATGCCGCCGCCACATGAATAAATCACTCTTGATCTGTCCTGCATACTGTTGATCAGATCAGAAGTCGCTTGCTTTACATCATTCGGAGAACCAGCAGCCAGGACATCACGGGGAGGAATATTTCCCAGCATGGTAACTTTATTATCGGTGAGTTCTTTTAGCTCGTTCAGATCAGACTCAAATTCCATATTAAAAATATTAATTCCAATTTCCGGAAGGTATTTTATTGAGGAAGTATAACCGGCATCGTTATGAAAGAATTTAATACTCACATCTTTATCATACAATCGTTTGAGATAGGGGAGACCAAAATGAATAAATTCATCCTCACCTATAAATCCAATGATATCATCCAACATCAAAATGCCGTCGATACTGGGAAATGTCTTCTTTTGCAGATCGTGCCAGGCATCAAGATAATCTGTGATTATGGTAAGTAGCCGATGAGTTTCATCAGGATTGGTCATCATGGCTGTCAGGAACTCGGTGGTACCCATTAAGTAAGAAGCTATGTTAAGAGGACCCCTCGATATGGAAAACCTGATCTTAAAACCAATGTCTTCAATCTTTTTCTGGTTTAAATTCAACCGGTTCAGCATGAATGGCGCCAGTCCGTCGGTCTCGGGATCAGGAGGCTGTATTGATGCAATATCCTCAACCGAGAAGATGGTTCTATGGGCATGAGGAAACTCATTCGGAGGGAATGTTCCTCTTGAACCAAAGGCAGAAGGCTCACTGCACATGCCAAATTCCGACCAGAAGCTGGGAAAGTACATTACATCGGGAAAGGTGTCAATGGCTTTCTTGTTTGCATCAAACCACAGCGAATCACTCGTGAAATAATCGAGTATTGTCATCCCTGCCCAGTTTGGTAACCATGGGCAATCAATTATAAATCCAACAGGCAGAGGATCAAGAATTTTCCCGTTAACAATATCATTCAGGTCTTTCCATTGTTTATCTGTCATAGCTTCAAATTTTTAGTGTACACGATAAAGATAAGGATTATTCACAAGCTCTTTTACCTATTGCGCATTACCAGCTTCCGCCAGCACCACCGCCGCCAAATCCGCCACCACTAAAGCCTCCAAAACCTCCTCCGCCAAAACTGCCGCTACCTGAGGAGAAACCACCCCAGCTTCCCCTGTGGCGGGATCCTGAGCCAAGCATCGAAAGCAATATCCAGAATGGTATGCTGCGGCCAACGGAATTTCTCCGGATTCTGTTTGCTCTGCCGAATGTGCCGGCGATAATAAAGAAAGCAATTAGTAGTCCGGCTAATGCTCCAATTCTATTTTCTCCTGAAGAGCGTTTATTGTATTCTTTCGCAGTAAATTCTCCAAGGCTTAGTTGCATCATAGTAGATATAGCTCTCTCAATACCCTGATAATATTTACCTTGTCTGAAAGAAGGAAGTACCTCTTTTTCTACAATTCTTTTTGCGGTTGCATCGGGTATTACTCCTTCCAGTCCATACCCGACTGCAATGAAAATTTCGCCCTTTGAATCGGGTGTTTTTTCTTTGATAAGAAACACAATTCCATTATCAAATCCTTTTTGTCCGACTTCCCACTGCTGACCAATTTCGGTGGCTACCATTGCTTTGTCTTCGCCGTTAAGGGTTGTGAGTGTGACAAGTACTATTTGTGTTGATGTGCGATTGCTGAAATCAACCAGTGTATTCTCCAATTGTTGCACTTCCATGTTGGTGAGCATACCTGCCAGGTCGTTCACCAACTTGGGAGGCGAGGGTTTATCGGGTATCCATACTGCCCCAACGGTTAATACAGAAATGTAAAATAAAAATAGTAAAACAACAATTTTCTTCATTGTATCTAATTTTTTCCGAATGAAATATCATCCCTTAGTTCATTCACATCATCTTCCTGATATGGGAAAAATTCTTGAAGTGCTTTACCTGCCATATCAATTCCCTGAATAAGTCCTTCGGAGAATTTGACTTCTATAAATAAAGCGCTCATAGTATCTTTGATTGTATCCCAAAAATCCTCGGGAGTAACAGCATTTATACCTGCATCGCCCAGTATTGCAAATTTTTTGTCTTGGATAGCAAGATAAAACAATACACCATTACGCTTTTCGGTTTTGTGCATTTTTAATTTCCCAAAAAGGTACGAAGCACGGTCAAGGACATCTTCGGTGCACTTATTTTCGAGATGAACTCTGATCTCTCCTGAAGTTTCTTTTTCCGCAGATTTGATGGCTTCTAATATCCTGGCCTTTTCATCCTTGTTGAAAAAAAGTTCTGCTTTGGTCATTTGGTTTTAGATTAAAATTCAACAGTTGGTACTACCTCTGTTCCTTCCTGTGATTCGAAATAGGGTTTTTCTTCAAACTTGAAGATAATGTTTCTTGGAAACATCTTGATATACCTGTTATACTCACCAACTGTTTCATTGAAGCGCATTCTCTCAACAGCAATCCTGTTTTCGGTACCTTCCAGCTGAGCCTGTAACTCAAGAAAATTCTGATTGGCTTTGAGTTCAGGGTATCTTTCAACCACCACCATAAGTCTCGATAAAGCAGAAGACAAGCCATCCTGTGCCTGTTGAAACTGACCAAAGGTATTTGCATCCAGATTATTTGCATCAATATTTATCGAAGTAGCCTTCGCCCTGGCTTCTATTACCTGAGTAAGTGTTTCTTTTTCAAAATCGGCATATCCTTTTACCGTATTTACAAGGTTTGGAATAAGATCTGCCCTTCGCTGGTAAACATTCTCAACATTCGACCATTGTTGCGCAACGTATTCCTGCCGGGTGATCATTCGGTTATAGTTTGACTTATAATATAAGAAACCGATTATGACAAGCAAAAGAATCAATCCTACAAAACCTGCAAGGATGATAAGAACAATATTTGATTTTTTCATTTCGAATGTTTTTTATTGGACAAAGATAAAACAATGGAGTATATAATTTGAATGATTTCACATATATACCCTGACAGGGTGTGTATACCCTGTCAGGGTCAACAAAAAACCGGCTGGTTTGCCAGCCGGTTTTCAATCATTGCGTGTTAATCGTACATTGAGATCTAACTAAAATCTACAGGTAACTTCTTCATATTAAATTATTCAATAAGCTCAAATCTGTAATTATCAATACATAAATTTAAATCAGTAGGTCCACCGTCCCAGTTTATTCCCCATTCTGCTGTGAATGTTGACATATCATACATTATAGCCGTTCCATCTCCGTCCGCATCGTGAAAATCTGTCAGAGGGATGGTGACTGTTACCCAGTTAGGTGTTTGATAGGGACCGCTTTCCACCCAGGGTTGGTAATTGTACCAGAAATCTCCTTCGGTATCGCTCTGGAATCTTAATCTTATCCTTCCTGCCGAGATTGGTTCAAGAATATTGATCTCAAATTTAAGAAGATAACTGCTTACATTGGTTCCAACCGTGTTGCCGGGCATTGTCCCTCCAGCAGCATTTTGCGATGCAAATGCTCTCCAACCATCACCAACTAAGTCAACTCTGAGATAGTCTGATCCATCCAGCGACAGCAGAGGATCATTTTCTATAATTCCATCCCCCCAACCCGGATTTTTAGTATCAAAGTCAAAGATCAGTAAACTCGGATCAACAACAGGATCGACACCTACTATCGTTATTTCAGGCGATTCAACGATTTCACCTTCATCGGTGATGAAGATAATTGTTCCTGTACCCTGCTTAACTTCCATGGGGATATATACTTCCATGATCGTATCGTTCTTTAAACCAAACATCGTAGCATATACATCAACAGGAAAGATAACCTCAGTAAACACATTCAGATTCTGACCTTTTATAGTAATCATCTGACCGGGTTTTGCTTCGGAAGGCATATCAGTAATGATTGGTGCAAGTGCCGGTGTTATGGTTAATGACTGCGAAGATACTACTTCACTTCCATTTGTCGTGACCAGCGTAATGGTACCGGAAAGACTTCCGGGAGGCACAGTGACTATAATTTCAGTCTCTGTTGCACCAGATACTTCTGCCTCCGCTCCACCTGTAAATCTTACAACAGCTACTACATCAAGGTCAGTTCCCGTTATGGTTATAGCCTCTTTGGTCAGCAGGTCGATGGGGGATATGTCTGTGATCGCAGGCTGAACCAGGGATATGGCAGCATCGCTGACAACCGATACTCCTGCAGCAGTGATAAAAGTTACAACATCTTCAAGAGCATCTTCAGGAACGGTTACCGTAAGTTCAGTTGTGCTGCTATTGACAATTGTTCCTTCAGAACCACCCCCAAATACAACAGATGTAACAAGATCAAGATCGGTACCGGTAACCGTTATATCCTGTCCGGTTTTGGCCGGATCAGGGGAAATATCCGTAATCACCGGATCGATCATTGTCAGATCCTCCGGACCTGCTACCAGCACACCGGAGGCCGGGATAAGATTGATCGGTCCTGCAACTGCGGTTACCGGTACCTGCACAACGATCTGTGTCGCCGTGATGCTTTCAAAACTAGTTACTTTCTTGGCTACGCTAAACTCTATCCCGGAAGTAAGATCGAGGTCTGTTCCTGTAATAGTCAGGTTAGTGCCTGGTTTCACAGGATTGGGTGTTATGGAAGTAGCCAGAGGCATGATAATCTGAAGTTCCATATCCGATTCAACAAGAATGGGTATGGTATCGCCGTTTGAGAGCGTTACCACACCTGTTTGTGCATCCAGAGGAACAGCAACTTCAATTTCCGTCTTGGAATGACTTTCAAAATCAGTTACCGTTTTTTCATCAGTAAAAATAATCTCGCTGACCAGGTTCAGATAATCACCCTGAATGGATACCGTGTCGCCCGGCCTCACACTGGCAGGAACAATGGTATCTATGGTTATCGGCTCTGATATGACAAGCATCGTCTTCGGATAGATATCCCCGTCTGTTGTTCGGAGAAGCACATATCCGTCAACAGTTTCTTCAGGGACTGTCAGGGTAATCAACTCGGACGTGAAGGTATTGAAGGAACTAATGTCAATATTCTCGGGCAAAATTATGGATGTTACTTTATTCAGATTATGTCCGATAAACTTCAATTCTCCACCCCTGAGAGAGGGAGAGGGACCCCAGCTCAGGAGTTCAACTTTATCACTGTTATCGTCCTTTTTGCATGAATGGAAAAGCAGACCTGAAACCAGTATACACATGAAGGATAGTGCAATTGTTTTATTTGTTTTTTTCAACATAATGCGTTCGTTTTAAAATTATCTAGGTACAATACGTGGATTGTCAATGCATATATGAACCGGGTATTCTCCTGTTGCCGAACCAAAAATCATCATCGTAAGATTTGTCAGTGATGAAAGATCATCTATTGATGCAGGATTACCATTATTATCCGTATTGAAATCAGTTAACAGAATTGATATGGTTTCCCATCCATCAGTTGTATAGGGTCCATCTTCCCATGGTGTCCACCAGGCATGAACATTGTTATCGTGTCCATGGTCTTCGATGTATGGAGCAAAGAAGATTCTCATTTGAACTTCAACCCATTCAACAGGTATGTTCACTTCAAACCGAAAATCAAGATCGTATATACTTCCTGTTGCTACAGGTACATTTCCTTTGATGCCTCTGGGTGCCCAATACTGCATAGTTAACTCATTGGTCCACATCCAGCTTCCGACTGCATCGTGTTTTAAGTAGGTATAATTGCCTGAGCAGGGATCAATCTCCGGCATTGAATCGGCATATGCGATAGGTGATGTCCAGCTCTCATGCGTATAAACATCGTAGTCAAGGATGGTATTCCTGTTATCGCGGAACAGGAAGGTTGACGTCACAGTACCAAAATTTGTTGTTATTGAGATTGGTCCCGTAGACGCACCCTCGGGAACAACTACTTCCAGTTTGGTCTTTTCCAGGTTATCAACCACTGCCTCCAGACCGTCGGTAAAGGTGACAACAATAGGATCAAAGAAGTAATCTCCGTTAAGCACTGCAATGTCCCCATCTTCCACATATTCCGATTTTATCGAAGCAAGAACAGGTCCCGGAATATCTACCCTGAAATCATACTCCAGCGTGTAGCCGTCTGCAAAAACCATTGTCATTTTATCGTTTATCTCTGTTGGAGGAGTGCTTGGCACATTTACCAGGATACTTTGATCGGTAATGTAAGTAGGAGTGAGGAAAGCTTCCTGGTCGTTGAACCATATCTCTCTTACACCACCAAGATTATCACCTACAATGGCTATCAGATCACCCATAAAGGCCGCAACAAGCAAAGAATCTGATTTTGCAGGATCAGTAACCCTTACATAATAGACTATTGGATTTCCGCTGTTGGGAAGTTCGTCTTCCGTACAGGATATTGAAAATACTCCGACCATCAAACCGGGAAGGATCAGGAGTAGCATATATTTCATGAATGCTTTCATTTTCTGTTGTTTTAATAATTACTTACTATTCGAATTCATAATCTACAGCATCTTCCAGTAACAGGGGATTGATGATCACTTCGGCCTCGGGAATAGGTAAAAACATGTCACCCGCATAGACAGAAATTACATCGTTGGTTGTGGAATCTAACTCCCAGCTGTCCCATGTATTTGCATCATCGGTACCATCGATTCTCTGATAGATATAATGCCTTTTTTGTGCGTTAAGATAATCAATAGCTCCTGTCGGACTACGATAATAATATCGTTTGATATCGAACCAGAATATGCTTTCCAGAGCAAATTCAACCCTTCGTTCATTTAGAATATCTTCGAAAGTGATTCTTGTTTTGGGTTGAAGTCCGGCGCGTTCACGAATAGCATTGAAATATTCGAGGGCTGTTTCATCACTGGTTTCGGCACCCGAGCCCAGGGCAGCTTCAGCATAGATCAGGTATACATCAGCCAGGCGGAGAATGTAATTATTGTTTGCTGCATCCTGATCGATACCCACCTGCCCGTTGACATCAGCCGATTTTCCGATAACATATTTTTTCAGGTGATTCAATACGTTGTTGGGCGACTCAATATTGTTGTTAGGATTGACCGGGTCGGGAACTTCAAACTTATATATATACCCGCCATCTGCCTGATTCAATTCCGGATATTCATCATCCAGTGTCATATAGATGGCCTTTCTTCTAAGGTCTCCGGTCTCAATTATTTGCTGTAAATCGTAGGTACAGCCTTTACCGCCTCCCCATTGCTGATCTGCAATAACACTGCTTCGTGCCCAGTTTGCGTTTCTGCTGTTCCCGGTAGCATACCCTGCCTTTATCCATTGAAGGGCAAAAAGAGATTCGGGATTGTTGTCGTTTTCCAGACGAAACAGGTCATAATAACTTGGCATGAGGGTCAGGCCGCTGTTCACTATGACATCTTCGGCATACTGTTTGGCCATAGTGAAGTACTGATCAGAATTCGGATCACTCGGATCCTGTGCCATGGTCAGGTACAATTTGGCCAGCATACCTTTTGCAGACCATTGGGTAACACGCCCTTCTTCCGCTTCATCAGGTTTGATGTTTTCAATGGCAAACTCCAGATCACGTTTGATGAATTCGTAAACACTTGACCGGGTATTCTTTGGCAGTATCATGTTATTACTGGTTACCAGTGCTGTGGAGTTTTCAACAATTGGCACTTCCCCCCAGAACTCAGCCAGTATATAATAAGCTGTTGCTCTGATAAATCTGGCTTCGCCCAGTGCCTGGTTAACAATTTCCTCGGATACATTTTCCAGTGCAATGCGAGGCATATCATTAATGATGGAGTTGGCATAGGATATTACCCGGAAGAGGCCTATCCATCCCTGAGATAAATAGGAATTACCGGCATTGAAGGACATGTAGTAGTACTGGCCTTCCTGATCGTAGGTGTAATAGAGATTGCCCGACATGCAATCGCCGGCAAGCCAGAAAAATTTATCGTTAAAATTGAACCAGGGAAAGCCATACATAGACGCTGTACCTGATCGAATTTCAGATTCGGTTCTATAGAAGTTGTCAGCTGTTAACCTGTCTTCAGGTGTCAGGTTTAAAAAATCTTCACTACATGCGCCCAGGATAAAAATAACAGCTACTATTACAATATATTTTATACTCTTTTTCATATGCATCATTTTTATATTTTTTTCAGCGTTCATATCAGGTACTAAAAATCAATATCAAGGCCAAATGAAATAATCCTTGGAGAAGGATAACGTCCCATATCAAAATTCTGTCTCCTTGCGTCCTGATTGAAGGCACCTATCTCAGGATCGTATCCCGAATACCTCGTAAAGGTATAGACGTTCTGCATATTGACATAAATCCTTACCCTGTCAATCTTTACCTTTTGAGTAATAGTAGCCGGGAGGGTATATCCGAAAATTATATTCTGGATACGCAGGTATGAACCGTCTTCGATAAAGCGGGTTGACATGCGATTGTTCCGGTTCACATCATT
This sequence comes from Bacteroidales bacterium, assembly GCA_030626465.1. GTDB lineage: Bacteria > Bacteroidota > Bacteroidia > Bacteroidales > UBA10428 > UBA10428. The sequence continues at coordinate 4,022 of DAOUOU010000056.1, read as the reverse complement.
GGTAGCAAAACGAGGCATATCCGTTCCGGGATTAGCAAGCACAACATTGGCAGGATCATCAGGATCGCCATTTGGATCAAGCAATCTGTATTTGGACCTGTTATCAACAGTGGCGGCCTGATTACTCCAAAGGCTTGTCATGCCTTCAATCCGTACTCTTGAGTAATTTAAAATATCGGCACCGTAAGAACCGGTAAGGTTTATTGATAACTCAAAGGGTCCGTAATTGAATGAGTTATTGAATCCAAATGTAAAATCAGGGTTCGGATCTCCGATAACGGCCTGGTCATCCGTATTGATCAAACCATCACCATTCAGGTCCTGGAACTTTATATCACCAATCCAGACGCCTGTATTGTAATTTACAAGATTGGTTCCATTAGGATTTTCTTCGGTAACAGATTCCGGATCCGGGACCTGGACGGCATGATCCAGTATATCTTGCTGATCCGTGAAAATTTCCTCCATAACATAACCATAAAAGACACCAATAGGCTGACCGGCAGTAGTCATGGTAACCCTCTGGAATTCAGGATACCAGTACAATCCTTCCCAGTAAATTTTTGTTTCTTCGTCAAGTTCCTTCACTTTATTTCTATTCAGGGAAAATATCAGATTTGTTGTCCAGGTAAGCTTTGTTTTACTCAGGTTATGTGTGGTTAATGAAATTTCAACTCCTTTGTTCTCCATTTTTCCTACATTCACATAGGGAGCTGCTACATCTTCCCATGGATTAGGACCGCCAAGATAATTGGGAACAGACAATCTTAATAACATGTCTTTGGTTTGCTTGTTGTAAAGATCTATAATGAAGTCAATCCGACCCGTAAACAAGGATGTTTCCAAAGCAATGCCATACGTTTCCGTTGTTTCCCATTTTAAGTTCGGGTTTGCGATAAGTTCCATTCGGTAGGAAGTACCAAATTCCGAATCTTTTGTCGTCAGTGACGATCCGTACAGGTAACTTTGATTTGGATGGTTTCCGACCATACCATAACCCAGACGCAATTTTAAATTCCTAATAAAGGCAACGTTCTGCATAAAACTTTCATTACTTATGCGCCAGGCTACTGATGCCGATGGAAAATACCCCCATTTGTTTTCAGGGCCAAACTTTGAAGATCCATCGGCCCGTAAAATAAATGTGGCTAGATAACGATTGCCGTAATCATAAAAAATACGGCCAAAATAAGAAGCTTTGGAAGAAGGATCTTTCCAGCCATTTGTAATGTTTGTGGTATTATCGCCCTGGCTAAGCACATGAATCTCATTGGTGGCGAAATTCTCTTTGGTTACTTCAATGCGTTGCCACAGCGATTTTTGAACTTCCGCACCCAGTAACACTGTCATTTTATGTTTTTCAGCAAAAGTACGGTCATAGGTAAGATAGTTTCTCCAGATCCAGAAAAAACTATTTTCGTTGCGTTGCCTCATTTTGTTCACATCGTTCTTGATCGCTCCGAACTGGTATGTAGGATGAAAGGCTATATTGATCGAATTGTTATTGTCTATCGCCAGTTCGGTTTTAAAATTAAGCCCTTTAATAATATCCGCTGACGCATAAATGTTTCCGAATATCCTTTCCCGATCGAGTGTGTTGTTCCTGATCAAGGCAAGTGCAACAGGATTGTAATTCGATCCGGCATAGGTAACATCGGGGCCGGCGTAATCACCATCCATGTTTCTTACAGGTATATCGGGCTGCATCAGAAGCGCATTCATAATCACTCCATCGCCTCCATCATTCAGGGTAATTATATCTTTGGTTTTTGCGTAATTCAGGACACCTCCGACTTTTAACCACTTTTTCACCTGTGTGTTCACATTTACGCGTCCTGTAAAACGCTCGAATCCTGAACCAATAATGATACCATCCTGGTTAAAATAACTTCCGGTAACGGCGTAATCCATCTTTTCGCGACCTCCGGTAACTGAGATCTGATGACTCTGACTCCATGCATTCCTGAATACTTCGCTTTGCCAGTCAGTGCCCGGCCCCAGCAGACTGGGATCGGCATATTTTTCGTTAGGGGTCTGGTTAAGCTCGTCGGAAATTTGATTCTGGTATTCGGAATATTGTGGTAAATTGAGCATATCCAGCCTGTTAGGTAAAGACTGGTGAGCAAAATAGGTATTGTAGGATACTTTGGCTTTTCCTGCTTCCCCTGTCTTGGTTGTGATCAATACCACTCCGTTAGCGGCTTGTGAACCATAAATAGCCGATGCAGATGCATCTTTCAGTACCTCGATTCTTACAATATCATTAGGATTGATAGTAGACAGAGGGTTTATCCTGTTTTGTCCATTGGCTCCCCCGGCCCAGTCGAAACCGGATACCTCAGCACCTTGTCCCTGAAAGGGTATTCCATCAATAACGTATAAAGGCTCGTTTGTTCCTGTAATGGATGTTGCACCACGTATCCGTATGGTAAGAGCTCCTCCCGGCTGACCGGAGTTATGCATCACCTGTACACCGGCTATTCGTCCCTGTAAGGCCTGGTCAATATTGGTCGCTACAGTACTTCTGAGGGTTTCTTCTGATACGGAAGCTACTGCTCCTGTCAGATCACTTTTTCTCATGGTGCCATAACCGATAACAATTACCTGATCCAACTCCAGTATATCTTCGGAGAGGTTCATATTTATTGATGTATTATCACCAACAGGAACTGCTTCTGTCAGATATCCGACAAAAGAAAATACAAGTACAGCATCTGAATTTGTAACCGTAATGGAATAATTACCCTCAAGGTCGGATACGGTACCGTTTGGAGTTCCTTTTTCCACAACATTCACTCCGGGTAAAGGCGAATTATCAGTAGCAGAAATAATCCTGCCGCTTACAGTCACTCCCTGGTACATCTTACTTTTTTCAGAGGGTTTAATTACAACAAGATTGTTTTCGAGAATGGTGTACTCGATATCAGCATTTGCCAGAGCTTTGCTCAATACTTCATCGATTCCTGCATTCTTAGCATTAAGGGTCACTCTCTTGTTCTCGATAGTCTCATTTCTGTAAAGGAACCTGTAATCACTCTGGTTCTCAATCTCATTAAAGATCTCCTCTATGCTTACATTCTTGAAGCTAAAATTGAGTTTGGAATCTTCGGTATACACTTTTGCATATACCTGCATGATGCCAATCATCAGAACAACAAATGTCAGTTTCATGACAAGTGGCAGATCTTTTGCATACTTGATTGTTTTTGGCATGCACTGTTTAATCCATTTGTTCATACTTTCATAGTGTTAAGGTTTATTGTATTGGTTCTTATTTATCCAAACGATTGATGCAAGTGTTCTTAGTTGTATGTTCAATTCATTCATTGCCAGGGCTAATTAGTTTCTGCTATAGATAATGATGTAGTTTTTATCAATGCTATACTCAAAAGGTGTAGCCAGTTTAAGTGCATTAAGAGCCTGTTCAAGTGTTTCTTTTTCAAAAACACCCGTATACTTGTAATCCATCAGGCTTTCATCTTCCAGAATAATCTCCACATCATACCATCTTTCTATCTTTACTAAAATATCTTCAAAACGTTCTTTGCTAAAAACCAGCTTATCGTCTTTCCACGATGTAATTATTTCCGTATTGATCTTATCTGTAACTATTATTTTGTCAACACGGGCAGATTTGATTCTTCCGGGCAATTTTTTGTTCAAAAGCGATAGTTGGCGGGATGATTTCGAAAATGTAGCTTTCTGATTGGGTTTTAGTTTAAGATGTTGTTTTTGATTAGTTCCCGATTGCGTCGTTTCAATTTCAATGGAGCCTGTAACAAGAGTTGCCTCAACGATATTCTCTTCGGGATAAGATTTCACATTAAATTGAGTGCCCAGCACTTTGATATTGATCTCGCTTGTTTTAACAAAAAAAGGTTTGGATTCGTCACGTTCAACATAGAAAAAAGCTTCTCCTTCGAGATAGATCTCACGCTGATCATCACCGAACTTATCGGGGTATTTCAGGATGCTTCCTGCGTTCAACCAGACCAGTGTACCATCACTTAAGGTGATCTTTG
>DAOUOU010000062.1 GCA_030626465.1 Bacteroidales bacterium | reverse complement strand
GAATAAACCTTAGTTCGATATAAAAATTATTGTATATCAAAGCTTAATAGGAACTTGCAAGCTCGACTGCTTAAATGATTAACTGGGGAACTGAGTAACTGATTAAATGAAGTTACTAAATCAATTCGTCATTTCTCCAGTTCACCAGTTCCTCAATTCATCAACCTCCTGTCTTCGGTCTCCGGTCTTTCGACTTCTGACTTCTGTCTTCTCAAATCCCCATGATGTAGTCTGTCAGATTTTGCTCGTGAGAAATTTTAAGTTTTTTTCTCAAGCGATAGCGGCTTATTTCAACACTACGAATAGAAATATTCTGAAGAGGTGCAATTTCTTTTGACGATAAGTTCATTCTTAGAAAAGCACACATCCTTAAGTCTTTTGGGGTTAGCTCCGAATGCATTTCACGAAATTTCTGGAAGAAGTTCTCATGAACACGGTCGAAATGAGTTTCAAATACATTCCAGCTTTGCTTATCATCTAACTCGGCATCAATTTTTTTTATAAATGCTCTTATCTCTCCCGAGCTTAAATTTGGATGATTTTCATACAAAAGCATCATCTCAGTTTTCAAATCAGTCAAAATTTGATTTTTATGAATAATACTCATAGTTGAATTTGCCAGTTCTTTACTCTTATGGATGACCTCAGCCTGAAGTTTTTCGTTTTTGATTTTGATCAGCTCTTGTTCCGCAATGGTGCTTTTTTGTTTCAGACTGATTTCCCGTTGTATCATTTTTCTTTTCTGGGCAATGAGTTCTCTGCGTTTTTCCCGGTCAATCTTACGTTTGATAATCATATAGCTAAATGCCGCAATGGATATAATCAGTAATCCGACAAGAGAATAAAAGTACCATTGTCTGAACCATGGCGGATTGATAATAAATTGTATAGTGCGTGTTGCATTTTGTCCGGTCTTTGTATCAAGAAGATGAATATCCAGAGTATATCTTCCTTCATGTAAGTTGGAAAGAATAACTTCCGTTTGATTGGGTTGTCCTTCCCACTCAGAATCGTTCAGTGAAAAATTAAAGCGGATATTTTTCGCAGAATTATACAAAGGCACTGAAAAACCAATGCGCAGGTTGTTGTATTTGTAGGCCAGTTTATTGTTGATAACAATTGGATCTGTATAAGTGTTAAAGGTGAGCGGCAAAGCGTGATCCTGATACTTTTGTGTGGCAAAGCACTCCAATTGTGTGAAAAGAAAAGGCAAATCAGGTTCATGTGCAATTTCTTTATTCGGGTTGATCATAGCAAACCCATCCTCTATTCCAACCATCAGGTTGTTGTCATCTATGAATAAAATATCCTCAAAGGCCAGAATGTACTGATTGTCTAATGAGGGGACAATTAGCCTGTTATACATAAAGAGTGAATCGTTCAAAATTTCCAATCGCCCCATGATCCCATTCTGAAAAACATATATATTCTGTTTATTGGCTTCTATTACCTTCGATACTCTTTCCAAACTGCCTAAAAAATGATTCCATTTCGGATAAGGGACCAAGGTGTCATAGCTCTCTTCGTATCGGTAAATTCCATTAATTGTACTAATAATCATCTCGTCCCGGATAAAGAAAATATCATTATTTAAAGAAGGTAATCCCTTATTCATGCCATAAAAATCTACGGATTGAGTGGTAAGATCAGCTTCATTAAACCTGATTTTATATAAACCTTTGTAACCATGACTGATCCAGAGATTGTTCTTTTGATCAAAGAACATCACGCGTGCAGATTCCTGAAAGTCGTCTATCATTTTTACAAAATGAAAAGATGCTCCTGCTCTTTCAAGTATAGCAATTCCGTTATAAGTTCCCGCCAGAAGTATATTCTCATTCCACGGTAAAGGCACGAATATCCAGCAACCCGGAAGCAATTTAATCTCTTTAGCAATATTGTCCCGTATGGAGTAAATTCCTTTATGATGAGCACAAAGTAGCTGATCTTTTTCAGGCCAAAAGTTCCATGTTTGTCCTTTAAGACTGCTAATAAGAGTTATATTTTCCTGCTTATTGAATGATGTTTTAAAAACACCCTGATTTGTTCCAAAATATATTGATTCTTTCCAGATTGCGGAACAATAACCTGATCCATAGCTGCCATTCCTTCCAATATATTTCACATTCGAATTGAGTTCAATAAAATCAATACCGTTATCAAGGCCAAGCCATAAATTTTTTTCTCTGTCAAGTGTTAGCGAAAGGATGGTGTTGTTCTGAAGACCTCTGTTTCTGTCAATGACTATCTTTATTTTGCCCTCCTTATCAGCTATAATCAATCCTTTCTGAATTGTTCCGATGTATAAATTTTCATCATCCTGAGCCAGACTGTAAAAGTTATTCTGTTTAAGGTAGGTATCAAGTTCAGATTTCCATGGAGTGAATCCTTCATCGTTCCATTGATAAATTCCTTCCTGCTGTGTAAAAAATAGCCATTCATTCTCTCCTAAGGAGATTATTTCCCAGATATCCAAACCAGAAGGAAATTTGACCTCATATAAGGATTCCAATGTCAAATCTTCCAGCTTCTGTAGTCCATTAATTTTGTCTTGCACTATTATGCTGTTATCCACCATGAATGAAAAAACAAGTTCATGATCCGGCTTAACTATACCCACAAGATTCTCACGTTCATCAAAAACGAATACATGGGACTGAGTTTGAAAATAGGCTCGATTATTTAATATATGTATTCTCCAGACATCGGCAAATTGACGATCTTCGGGAGGAATCTTGTTTACCCAGGATCTGTATCGGTAGTTGCCAAGTGAATCACGATCAACGGAACCCAGTTCATCAAATGCTCCAACCAGTACTATATCTGAGTTATAATGATTGAGACTTCTGACAACAGAATTATTTGGTACAGATACATTCATCCAGTTAGTGCCATCAAATATCACAACACCATTATTGTTTGCAAAAAACATCACGCCCAGATCATCCTGTACAATAGACCAGTTCTGATTTCCTGCCTGGTAATCTTCTTTCAGATGGTTTTTAATATTTGGCACACCCATAAATGTTGCAAAGGCTTTATACGGATATAGAATCAATAAAGAAAGCACTATTACGTATTTTAATGGTATCTGCACCCTTTGAATAGTTTTAGTTATTAGCTGAAATTCTCTTAGAAATTTTGTAATTTAATTGATTATTATGATATAATGAAAACTGATGACTGATGTATATCAGTACAGTAAAAATATAAATTACAATTGGATTTATACTATTGAATAAAAGCTTTTTAAAAAATTAACACAGAATCATAAGTTGTGTATTTGTATAGGTGTTAAATTACCCATGTTGATGTTTTGATGAGGTATATTTATTGTTGAATACTAGTGAGTACTATACCTTGCAGAACCTAAATCGCTTATAACCTGATAAATATTTTGTGAAATGAAAAGAATTGGATTCTTTCTGATAGGTCTGTTTATTGGAGTACAGATTTGCGGACAACTTCTTTAAACCAAAACAAACAAAATGACTGAAAAACGAAAAGGATTAGTAGTCTTCATTTCAATTGGCATACTGTTGTGCTTAACGATATATGAAAGGATATACGCACAAAGTCCCTTCACTTATCTTGTATGGTCGGATGAATTTGATTATACAGGGACTCCGGATAACACGAAATGGAGCTTTGATATTGGAGGCGATGGCTGGGGGAATAATGAAGCCCAGTATTATACCAACAGGCTTGAAAATGCTAAAGTAGAGAATGGTAAATTAATTATTACTGCTTTAAAAGAAAGCTATGGAAGCAATCTGTATACTTCAGCACGCTTGGCAACAAGAAACAAAGGTGACTGGCTCTATGCCATGGTTGAAGTGAAAGCCAAACTACCTGAAGGCATAGGAACATGGCCGGCTATATGGATGCTCTCGACCGACTGGGAATATGGAGGATGGCCTGCCAGCGGGGAGATCGATATCATGGAGCATGTTGGATTCGATATGGGTAATGTACACGGCGCAATCCATACGGAGGCCTATAACGGAATGATAGGAACACAGAGGGGCGGAGATATTTATATTCCGGATGCACACCAGGCATTTCATGTATACGCCATTGAATGGAGCGAAGACAGTATTCATTTTATTGCAGATGATGTACGTTATTATTCTTATCCGAATTACAATACCGGGTATGAACGGTGGCCCTATGACAAACGTTTCCATTTACTTGTCAACATAGCTATTGGAGGTAACTGGGGTGGACAGCAGGGAATTGATGATACCATATTTCCACAGACCTTGGAAATAGATTATGTTCGGGTATATCAGAAATTCCAGCAACATCAGATCAGTGGTCCTTCAGAAGTAAATGCTTTTCAGGAAAATATCGTGTACAGTATTCCGGGTTTTCCCAGTGCGGCATATCAATGGTCTTTTCCTGAAGGAGTTGAGATCAGTGGAGGACAGGGCACAAGCAATAGTACAGTTCAATGGGGAGACATTGCCGGAACGATTTCTGTTATGCAAACGTATAACAATACATCGTATACAAGTACACTGGAAGTAAGTGTTGTAACAACTCCTGACAATTCTGTGATCATTCGTGGTAACGAGACAGAAATTGGTGCATGGAAAACCGATGAAGGAGAAGGCAATACATTAGAGATGAATTATGAAGAATAAATGGTTTTTAAGCATACTGACAGCGTTCATTGTATTAGTATCCTGCAGAAAAGATGAGTCTGTAATACCAGTTATAGATGGTATGACAAGGATTGATTACACGATTAACAATCCTCTTGAAATGGCTCATCTCGAATTTGAATTTAACAACGTTCATAATCTGAGTAATCATACTCTCTTTAGCATAGAGCTTATTGCAAATGAAAATTCCAATTCCTTAAGTTTACTAATTATGCTTGAGGACCGGAATGGTCATCGCAACGATATTGATCCATTTATGATTGCGGAAGATAAAGTAATCAGTGATGGCACATTGCATACCTATGATTTTGATGTAAATAAGCATCTTGCATCCACTACAAGCAGTACTAATGAAATTACCCTGAACAGGATAAGTAAAGTATTGATATACATTAATGCCGGTCTGACGGGTAAAGTAGCAGAGGGGTTTTTCTGGCTTGATAATGTTCAGTTCAGGACAGATTCTTAAGACGTATTTACAAGGGATTATTTTACGTAAAAAAAACCAGTCGTGATGGATTTAAGGCACTGAGTAGTTACACTCTTTTAAATCATTTTAAATTGTATTTTTATAAACAGACATCAAAATATCATTCACTATATTAGCACGATACAATATTGCAGGAGAAATATATTAGCGCTGTGAAACAAACATGAACTTTGTAACTTCTGAAAGGATCAACGAAGTTAACTGATCCTATGAACGTAGTAAAAAAAATTATTGTCTTATGAAATTCACATTTCCTTTCGTAAAAGATGACCGGAACTCTGATACAATTACAGGTATGAATAAACCAAAGGTTCTCTTCAAAATTCTGTTTATCCTGACCGGGATTTTTTCATTAATCTGGTTCCTGATCAGGGTAATTCCCAAACCCGGCAGAGCAAGTTATCCCTGCATGAAAGCAACTATGCCGTTAGCTTCGTCTTTTGTGATTTACCTTATCTCACTGACCGGATCGGTTGTATTCTTCAGGAAAGCAATCAATAAACTCAGAAGCAAACAATTCTGGTATGCAGCTTCTATTGTTATGATTGCTGCGGCACTAAGTACATTGGCGCTCATGAACAATGTTGCTCAGACAGAAGCAAAGACAGAAGTCAAAGAGAAATTCTCTGATCCCTTGGGCCCAAATGTGCCTATTGGTGAAGCCAAAGGTATTTTTCCCGGTCGCGTCGTATGGGTGTATAATCCGAATGCAACCAATGAAAATTGTACAAATGCAAACCATGATGATGCATACTTCCTGGAGAAAAACACCAGTCAGACTATTGTGGATCAAATGTTTTCTGAGGGTATCCTGGAGTTAACAGGAGAAGACACACATGCTGATGCCTGGGATGCTATATTCCGATATTTCAATAGTAAGCATGGCAAAGGTGATGTCGGATATGTTGACGGAGAGACAATATTCATTAAAATTAATGCAGTTACTGCGTGGTCAGGTGCACCATCCAATGGAGAGATGCCCTCGTATATACCCATCGAGTTTGATACCTCGCCTCAATCAATTATGTCGATGTTAAGACAGCTGGTGAGTGAAGCCGGTGTGCCTCAGGAAAACATTTATATTGGCGATCCTATGTGTGATATCTGGAATCATTTGTATGATAAGTTTTATGCAGAATTTCCTGATATAAGCTATGTATCCCAGGGAGTTGTTAACGGCCGTTACAAATTAACAAAAAGCACTGAGGACGGGATAATTTATTCTGATAAAGGCACTGTAATGACAGAGATAACCAGTCATAATTTTTTTGTTGAGATGATGGAAGCTGATTATTTGCTTAATATTCCTTCCATGAAAGGACATCGCTGGGGAGGGATTACTCTATTTGCGAAAAATCATTTCGGGTCCAATACTGCCGATCATTCCTGGGAGTTGCACAAAGGACTTATGAAACCTGATGATGACCCTTTAAGAGAAGGTTATGGCTTGTACAGAGTTATGGTTGACTTAATGGCTTGTCAGTACCTTGGAGGCAATACATTATTGTATTATATTGATGCCCTTTGGGCCACATCATATGAACATCAGAAACCACAGAAATTCCAATCGGCTCCTTTTAATAACAACTGGTGCTCATCGGTACTATTTTCCATGGATCCTGTTGCTATTGAATCGGTTTGCCTTGATATATTGCAAAAAGAATTCACAGAAGAAGATTTATCTGCCAACCCGCCACGTTATACCTATGTTCAATGGGATGGAGTTGATGATTATCTTCACCAGGCAGCAAGTTCTGACTGGTGGCCCGAAAGTTTTACATACGATCCTGACAATACTGGTTCTGCAATCGGGAGTCTTGGCGTTCATGAGCACTGGAACAATACAACTGATATGAAATACTCACGTAACCTTGAAACAGGGGAGGGAATAGAGCTGGTAAAATTATTTGCTGGTATTAATAGCGTTTACGCAACACAGGTTGCCCGCAATCTTACCATATATCCTAATCCGTGTAAGGGTAGCACTACTATATCCATTGAGTTAAAGGAGCCAACCGAATTATATGTCGAGATTTACTTTTCAAATGGTAAGCTATTATCAATGAAAAATATGGGGGGAATGTCTGCCGGAAATAATCAAATAACCCTTGATGTAAGCAGTTTAAATCCGGGACTTTATTACTGCACTATTCATTCAGTTGATGTATCCGGAATGCATTCCTATTCTGAAAAGCTTATAATACAATAGACCAACAATCATTACGGGAGCTAACAAATCCGGAAATAATTCTAAAAGCTTACTTGCCCTCTGAATAAATCTTTTGCATCTCCTGATTTCCTGAAAGCAAACTGAAAAGTTTTTGAATCTTCATCTCCGGAACGAAGAATCTCTACCTGCTCATTATAATGTACCTCACGAATAAAATTTACTATTAGTTCCTTGCATTTATTCCTCCTGAGTAATTCAATGGGAAGAGTATCCAGCATCCAGTCGATATAACGAGTTGTTGTAAGATGTTGATTAAGGTCGAGATCGCTATAACATGCAGTATTATTGAATGTTTCATATTTTTCATTAAGGTCTTGAATAACAGGGACTTCATTCATTAAGGCATGCTTGTCTTTGTTTTGATTGAAAATATTGTTTTCAGGATTGAATAACTTGGGGCGACGTGTCTTCAGATCAATTAATAACCATTCGGAGGTTGCTTGTGCCATAAGATGATTCTTAAGGCCATATGCTTCAAAATCACGTAAATAAAACAATCTTCTGATCCCTTTTGGCCATGTTGTGAAGGAAAGGTGTTCGTTCCAGGAGGGATAATCGTATATTTTAATATGCATCCTTGAAAGCATCCATACCAATTCCTCGCGATGCAAAAATTCCATTCCAAAGCCAAGTTTCTCCGCATGGTGCCATGCAATCTGAATAAGCATGTTGATAAGAGAGCCTGGCTTCAGGATTTTTGTGAAATCTGTATCAGCTGATGTTATCTGGGTATGTTCTTCATGTATATAAGGTAATGTATCGGACATAGAAAGACTTTTATTCCATGTTCTCACCAAATGCTTTGAATACCTCTTCCACATATGTTTTGGAAACAGGTATTTCAGTGGGTGTTGGTGTTTCCAGTTCCAGTCTGAGACCATCTTTTTCGCGCCTGATAATTTTCACTTTTTCAAAGTTCACCATATATGAACGGTGACAACGTATAAGTGGTAAGCGTTTTAATTTTTCCTGTATTATCTTTAATGATGATCTTAGAAGGTATTTTGCCTGTTTTTCCTGGTGGTTATACACAATCGTAACATAATTATCTGCTGCTTGCAGAAATAAAAGGTCGACTAGTTTAATGGATAATCTCATGGTTCCTTTTTCATCCCGGAAAGTCACCATATCAAAAGAGTCCATTGCTGCTTCACCTGTATCAGCTATTCTTTGTAATTGTTTGTTTTTATCGCTCCAGGAGAAATATAACCATAATACTGAATACGGCAACAACAATACAAGAGCTGTATTCTGAATTGACACCTTATATGCATCAATAAAAGATCGCGGATCGTTAAGAAACAGTTTTTCATAAAGCGCATAAAACATAGCCATACTGATAACTTCGATAACAATCCAGAGTAAAAATTGCGCTATAGTTATTCTTCCACGTCTTTTTGTAACCTGATACATGATTATTCTGCTAATCACCACAACCAACACACCGGTAAGAATAATAAAACTCGAAAAGATCAATAATGAAAGATCCAGATCACCAATCTTCAACCAGCTTGCACCTTCCGCATTAATCCAGGTACTTATTTCGAATGGAGAATAGATATTTATAAAAACCAGGGCAAACGACGCAGTGAAAAAAATGAGACGAACGATATTGCGTTTTTCAGTCTGATATTTTGGTACTTTCTGGCTAAGATCCATCTTATTTTCTTCCTTGTAGTGACAAATTTAGAAATTAAAATGACATGATTGTATTTTGTTTGAAATTATGTCAATGCAATAATTTCACCCCTATATTCAAAATTTTACCCCTAAATATGCAATTTCGGCCTTCTATTTCAAGGGTAAACCCTTTATTATTGCTAACAACAAAATTCTGTTGTTGTTTTGAATTAAAATTATTTGAGTTTTATCGGTATTGTGAAGGCTGTGATGAATGGCGGTCAACCATCCACAGCCTTCTTTCATTTTTCAGCAGGATTAATCTTTTTACTCCCAGACAGTATTTTTTATACGTATTTTTATTGCAACATATGTAATAATTATCGTAACTTGATCGATTGTATAAATAAAAATTAATTTTTAACACCATGAAAAAATTATTTCTTTCACTTGCAGCTCTGCTTGTTTTTATTGTTTTTACTGTACTAACAGTTAATGCTCTAAACTCACGAACTTCCAACGAGTTATTATCAGACGTTTCTATTGAAAATGTTAGTATGGAGAAAGGTCAGTTAGCTGATCTTAAATGCGGAGAAGGTAAATGTGGAGAAGGAAAAGAAAAAGAAAAGGACAAAGAGTGCGAAGGTGCAGACAAAAAGGATAAAGAGAAAGCGGAAAAGGAAGATGATGATAAAGATGAAGGAGAAGGTGAAGAAGATGAAGGAGAAGGTGAAGAAGATGAAGGAGAAGGTGAAGAAGATGAAGGAGAAGGTGAAGAAGAGGAAAGTGAAGAAAAGGAAAGCGAGTAATTTAGCGCAACCTTGCTATCAACGACATTTAAAAGCCACCTTTAAAGTGGCTTTTTTAATTTTGAGCTTAGTATATCTGCCATGCGAAAAGAGTTAGCATAAATAGTCCATGTATAGGGCACACTCCCTCCTGTTGGAATGAAACTTCCATCGGCTATGTACAAATTCTCAACATTATGCACTCTGCATTCGGAATTAAGTACAGAGTTTTGCGGATTTTCACCAAACCGACATCCACCTGCCATAAGATTTGAAGGAGGTGAGCCGCTAATGCTTGAATAAATATTTCTGCCTCCCATTTTTTTCAAAATGGTTTCTGCTTTATCTGCCAGATAATTTGAAGGCACAAGATCGTTTGTATGATAACCGACACGGATACGTGCCACAGGCAATCCCCATTTATCTTTTATATTGGGATCGAGACTTACAAAGCAATCATTGTTTGGATGCCAATCGCAAAACACCTCAAAACGGAACGGCACAATATTGTTAAAATGATGTTTCAGCTTCTTTTTTAATTTTTCTCCCCAAAGCAAATTGTCCTGATCATCATATTTAAGGTTAGTGGCACGTCTGATCGGGTTTGGATGGGCCAATAAAAAATCAATTGTACCTCCTTTTATCCTCCCCAGATCATTGTCATTAATTACATACCAATCTTGAACAGATCTGCTAACAAAAAGCCCGCGACTCATCAATCCATTAAACACTGATTCCTTAAAATCAGTTCTTCTGAACTCACAACCTCCGGTTCCTCCGGCTGAGAATATGAAATTTTTTCCAACTTGTCCATACTTATTACCAACACCATTCTCGTGTTTTTTCCCAGTGGATAATAATAAGAGCCGGCAAGTTTCAACAGCCTGGCATGCAATAACATATATTTGTGCATCTACTTTATTTTCTTTCCCCTGGGCATCGTAATACTTAATATAGTTTACATTGCCCTGGGCATTTGTATTCAGGAAGAAGACATGCGATTTTGCTCTTATCTCACAATTGCCTGTATCAATTGCCAGATTTAAAAGAGCCGCTCTCGAACTTCCCTTAGCATTTGTCATACATCCATAACTGCCACAATAACCTGAATAAGAACAGCTGTTCCTGTTATTGTGCGGTCGGGATAAAATAGCCCTCGGAGTTTTTATTGAATTGAATCCAAGATCGAGACATGCCTTATCAAAAATTTCTGCTATGGGATGATCTGCCAGGGAAGGGAAAGGAAAATCACTGGTTGATCTTGGCTCGAGATATGGATGGTTTGCCACTTTGCCTGAGATGCCAACCACTAATTCAACTTTAGTGTAATAAGATTCAAGATCATTATAAGTTATTGGCCAGTCAACAATATTGGCACCCTCAATGCTACCAAATTCAGAGAGCAGGCGAAAATCCACAGGTTTTGACCGATGGAAATAGCCCGACATGAGGTTTGATGAACCACCGACAATATTCCCATTCCAGAAATCCCATCCTGTGAGCGCATTTGATTTAGCTTCCCAGACACCATTCTCTCTTTCTTCAATGACCTGAGGTTCGTCAACCAGCGATGGGGTATAAAAGTTTCTCCGGCAAACACCTATCTCATCTTTTGCAAAATCTTCGGCTTTGAGCCATGGACCCTTTTCAAGTACAATAACTTTGTATCCTTTTGATGAAAGGGTAAAAGCGACAGGGCCTGCTCCGGCTCCGCTGCCAATGATACATACATCGTAATTGCTCATGATACAGAATACATTTTGTTAATAGCAGGTCGGGGAAACCCAGGGTGATGGCCCAGCCATTTCCATCCAATTTCTTCTGTATTGCAACCGTAAACAGGATCACCCAACAGAGCTTCAAGAAGATAATTTATAATAGTGATTATCCATCTTCTTCCGTTAGAATAGGTTTCCAGATCTCTAAGAACCTTCTCTTTCTGAGTATGATCAAGCGAAGCAAATGGATTTCCAAACATGTCATCTGCCGTTTCCTTAGTCCATTGAATGCCATTTATCACTAACTTTCTTTTGATAAGGAGGACGTTAGGATCACTTAGAACCCATTCTATGTATTGCAGAGCATTAATTTCATTTGCTCCCGGACCTCCTTTATTTTCCGGAAGGAGATGCAACTGCACATGATGTAATATTTCTTTTTCTTTTTTACTGAGAGTAAGAATACTTTTTTTTCTTCTTCTTCTCACTATTTCTTTGCATGCAGAGAATGAAATTAGTACCGATGAGCCAAAAAATGCTAACTGAAAAAGAAATTTGCGTCTTGAAAGCCCATATATTTTTTGTCCTTTTTTCATCTTACCATAATTTAGATGTGATGACCTGTCATGTTATGAAATAACCTGACTTTTTTAAGAAGCAAGGTATAGATCTGATAGATCGACCAGCCTATCAGCATTCCTAAAAGAGCTCCTCCAACAATATCACCCGGATAATGAACCCCGATATATATGCGACTGTAAGAAACAAGAATTGCCCATGTAAAAATTACAATAGAAAAATTTTTATTGCTAAAGAGAAAGCTTAAAAACATAGCCAGGGCAAAACTATTTGCAGCATGATTAGAAACAAAGCCATAGCTTCCTCCGCGATAATCATTTACTATATGTACTAAATGTTGAATCTCGGGATTGTGACCTGGACGCAGTCTTTCAAAAACTTCTTTAAAGGCCTTTACTGCAAGCTGATCGGTAAGAGTTATTGCCAGAATCACTGCAGCAATTATTGCTATACTTTGCCAGCGATAACGATAAATAATATATCCAATGAGGATAAGATACAAAGGCAACCATTCAACTTTGCCTGAAATAAACCACATGATTTTGTCCCAGAAGGGAGAATGATGACTGTTTAGCCATAAAAACGATTGTGTATCAAGGGAAACAAGCTTATCTAGCATCCTTTATTCATTAAGTTGTTGCCAGAGCAAATCTTTCAGTTTATTAAGATTGTAATTTGACACTGAAGATATAAAAACAAATGGCAGATCAGGCAGTTCAGATCTAATTTCTGAGATAAGCTCTTCATCCAGCAAATCTGATTTCGTTATTGCCAGTATCCTTTTCTTATCAAGAAGCTCAGGATTATACTTCTCCAGTTCAGTCAGCAATATTCTGTGCTCAGTGTTAATATCCTTGCTATCCGCGGGTACCAGAAAAAGGAGTACAGAGTTTCTTTCTATGTGCCGGAGAAACCGAAGTCCCAGGCCCTTACCTTCTGATGCACCTTCAATGATCCCGGGTATATCCGATACAACAAAGGAACGATTGTCGCGATACGGAACCATACCAATATTAGGTTCAAGCGTGGTAAAAGCATAATCTGCAATCTTTGGTTTCGCTTCTGATATAACAGATAACAAGGTTGATTTTCCTGCATTTGGAAAGCCCACCAGTCCGACATCTGCAAGTAGTTTTAATTCGAATATCAGTTGTGCTTCAATACCTTCTTCTCCAGGTTGTGCATAGCGGGGGGTTTGATTTGTTGCCGTTTTAAAATGCACATTACCTAACCCTCCACGACCGCCATTAAGCAGTATTTTTACTTCATTGTGACTTGTAATCTCAGTCAGAACCTTATTATCTTCCTCCCGGCGAACTATTGTGCCGAGAGGCACTTCAATAGTGATATCTTTGCCATCGGCACCGGTTTTTGTCGAGGAACCACCGGATTTTCCATTTCCGGCAAAGACATGCTTCATATACCTTATGTGAAGAAGAGTCCAAAGATTATAATTGCCTTTCAGATAAATATGTCCGCCACGACCACCATCACCTCCGTCGGGTCCACCTTTGGGAACGAACTT
>DAOUOU010000105.1 GCA_030626465.1 Bacteroidales bacterium | reverse complement strand
AGTATTTACTATTCGAATATTTAATGTACCTGTATATTCGTTAGTGAAAGAAAGACGAAAAGAATCATTCGCCGGATTGGGGATTATTTGCAAAGTTGCCTCATCTGATTTTTTGTTATTTACTGAAACAGGGGCTTCTGTGAGTTTGACAGCACCAAAATCATCAGCATTCTTCCAGTGATCGTTATATGCCGCTTCTGCAACAGCTACAGATCCAAAGAAATTATCACGTTCGGTTAATGAAGGATCCACTTCCGGCTCATCATCATCATTGAATGCAATGGAAAGTCCCATTACCTTCCCTGCCTCCAGACTAACTCTTGAGCCTTCTATGTTCTCATCCGAATATGTATCGTCATACACAATAAGTGAGAATTCCCAGCAAACAATATTTCCGTCTCTTCTTAAAACAAACTCCGGAAAATGATCATTGTATATTGGATGAGTAACATTGCCCCAGTCTGTTCCGCCCAGATCTTCAACCCGAAAATCAGTATTCGTTTGACCTGATTCCGGAAATGCCGAAAAGATATGATAAGCGAAAGCATTTTCAGCATTGGTACCAAGTGACTGTTCATTATTAGCAGCACCATCAAATACATGATAGTTGCCCGATTTATCTTCATCAATAAACACCTCTGTCATATCAAAATTATATATGGCCGCTGTTTGGTCAGGAACGTAGGCATCAGATATAACATCGTCGACGATTTCAATAACAAAATACAGCAAATTCTCAACCGAAGACCAGACCACTTTATACCTGCCGGAGAAATCTTCCGATCCGACTACTGCACCATAAGGGATCCAAACCTGATCAATTGCTTGCCAGTCGGAAAATTCCCAGCAATTATCATCTGAGATACCATCAATTAAGGGAATAGTAGAAACATCCGGGATAAATACCGTATCATCCTGGACTACTATAAGTTTTGGAGAAGCAATACCGTAAGCTGGTAAAAAAATAAAGCAATAGAAAAACAGTCTTCTGAGATTCATGGGAATAATTGATTTCATGATTATGGATTAGGATTTAGCAGCTTGCTGGTATATTCCGGTCAAACTTTTTCTATTTGTTTGATTTGGTTACTTGTATTGAACCTGTCTTGAAAGAGACAAATCTAACTATTATCCCTTGTAAAAAGTAGAAATTGACTGTAATAGCTTATCAGGATGCAAAGGTTTTGCAATATAATCATCAAATTCATGCTCTAATATCCTGATTTTATCATTTGCTTGTGCATAAGCAGTAACAGCAATAACATGAATGTTACTGTTGATCTTTTTAATTCTTTTATGGGCTTCGATACCATCCATCTTTGGCATTTTAATATCCATCAGTACAATACAGTTTTTTACGGATGGATGCTTCTCAAAATAATCAACCGCCTCCTCGCCATTCTTTGCCCAAATTAACCTGGCTTTGGTCGGTCTTAAAATACTCTCTATAAGTATGTAATTGGTCTCCTCATCTTCTGCTATCATGATGGTTGCATTGGTAAAATCATAGGATTTTCTTTTCTTTGGCTCAATTCTTTTATTCTGACTATTCTTTGAAGTTAATGGCAAGGTGAAGTAAAAAGTAGTTCCCTCACCTGACTTGGATTCTACCCATATCTTCCCTCCCATAAGTTCAACTAAATTTTTTGTGATTGACAGGCCAATTCCTGCTCCTCTATAAAGCTTGGATTCGACTGTTTCAACTTTGTAAAAAGGGTTAAAAATAAATTCAATATCCGATTCACTAATACCAGTTCCTGAATCTGAAACAAAAAAACGAGTTGCATCCTCAATCAGTTCATATCCAAAAGTTATGTGTCCCTTTTCAGTATACTTAACTGCATTGTTTAGCAGATTAGTCATTATCTGCCTGAAACGTACAGAATCATTATAGATCTTCAATTCTTGCTTACCCGGATTTGTTAGAAACGTAATTTTAAGATTATTCCTGTTATCCAGCATTAATAGTTTCTCAACCTCCATCAATAAGACATCAACATCAAACAAATCCTTATTTATTGCCAGTTGATTCGCTTCTATCAGAGAAATATCAAGTATATCGTTTATAAGGGTCAATAATGCATCACTGTTGTTATTAATAACTTTCAGATACTTCTGTCTGTCTTCATTACTTAATTCCTTATCATCAAGCAGAGAAGAAAAACCAACAATAGCATTCATAGGAGTCCGTATTTCATGGCTCATATTAGCTAAAAATGATGATTTTAGTTTATCTGATTCTTCTGCCTTCATCTTGGCAGCCTGCAACTCAATAGTACGTTCCTCAACAAGATGTTCCAAATTATGTCTGTGTTTTTCAAGTTCATCATTCTGGATCGATATTTCTTCCTGCCTTTCCTCCAGCAAGGTGTTTGATTCGGATAATTCTTCAGTACGCTCAGTCACAGTGGTTTCCAGAATCCGTTTCTGCTTCTTTAGAATCTGGATCCTTAAGCGTACCAATGAAACAATGAGAATTATAATAAAAATCGAAGTACAGATCAGAAAAGCAAGGGTTCTCCACCAGGGTGGATGAATGACAACCTTAATTATGGCGGGACCTTTGCTCCATACTCTATCGTTATTTGAGCCCTTTACCATGAAGGTGTACTTACCGGGACGGATATTGGTATATGTAACAGAACGTTTATTACCAGCTTTGTTCCAACTGTTTTCATAACCTTCAAGCATATACTCATACTGGTTATTTAACGGATTGAGGTAATTCAGCGCTGCATATCTAATAACGAAATCAGACTGGAGGTATGAAAGATGAACTTCATTTTCTTTCTGCTGGTTTGGAGCCAGATAGATTTTTTTTCTTTTTGTGCTATCTGGTTCATTTATCAATTGAAAATCAGTAATATATACAGGAGGAGCAATTGTGTTATCAGCAATGCTATCGGGATGAAATTTTACATAACCCTGTGTACTGCCAAAATACATAATGCCCTGGCTATTTTTATAGCATGATCTCTTAACAAATTCGTTCCCCGGTAAGCCATCGTAACTATTATAATTCCTGAAATGCGTCGTGCCTGGTCTTTTTATTCCATCAATAAATTTGGAGATACCATTGTTTGTGCTTAGCCACAGATTGCCATTCATATCTTCAAGAATCCCTTGTATGGTATTATTTGGCAATCCAACTTTTGTCGTATAGTGAACAAATTTGTTTTCTTCTCTTTCAAAAAGCTCCAATCCCATATTTGTGGTTATCCAAAGATTTTGATCACTGTCTTCAAATATTGAAATGATGTTTCCTTCATTAATACTATTCTGATTGTCTGGATCGTGTGTATAATGAATAAATTTTTCCTGATCATAATCATATTGTTCCAACGAATGAATTACTGATACGAAAAGCTCCCCTCTCTTTGTGGATACGATATTATTCACAGCATCATGATAAATGCTTGCGGGATCGTTTTCATCATGCTGATAGCTAATAAAGGTTTCTGTTCCATAATCAAACCGGTTTAAACCTCCTCCTATTGTTCCTACCCATAAATTTCCACGAGTATCCTCACAAATCGAAAACACGTTTGCATTACTCAATGACCCAGGCTTCCTGTTCGGCAGGTAGCGTTGAAATCTTTCGGTTTTATAATTGTAAAGATTTAGTCCTCCATCCCAACATCCGATCCAGAGATTTTGGCGGCTATCTTTTAAGATAGCATAAACAGCATTTGCTCCCAGACTATGTGAATCTTCAGAATCGTAATTAAAATGTTTAAACAGGCCTGTTCTTTTATCAAGTCTGTCTAAACCCATTTCAGTTCCAATCCACAAAAAGTTTTCCTCTTCAAAGAATGCATTCACCAGGTTATTACCAATCGATTTTTCTTTATCAATCCCCTGTTTATAATTAAAAAACTTCTTTGTTCTGTGACTATAGTAATTTACTCCATTGCCAAAAGTTCCAAGCCAGATATCGCCAATCTGATCTTCGTATATTTCAATAACAGTGTTATCGCTAATACTATTGCTGTTGAAAGGTATGTTTTTATAGTGTTGTATGAGAAATTTGCTATCCGGATTGAAATTGTTCAATGAGATAATGCTTAATCCTTCCCCTGCTCCTCTGCCAATCCATAAATAATTTTTTCTGTCTATTTCCAGATCAAGAACACTGGCCTCTAATACCTGATGAAAGAGGCCATTTTCGGGCCTTTCTCTGGCATTTAAGAAAATATCAAGACCACCCTGTGCCGTGCCAATCCAAATTCTTCCCTGTTTATCTTCAATTACAGACCATACGTCTTTTCCGGAAATACAGCCGGGTTGATCTGTGTTCATATAAGGTATGAATGAATAAGTTGATTCGTCATACAAGTTCAATCCATCCATGGTTCCTATCCAGGTATTGTTATCTGAGTCTTTGTACAGAGTACGAATAGAATTATTACTAATACTTGACGAGTTATCAGGATCATGCAAAAAAGAAAACAGAGTACTATCGGAAAGATTGTACTGAAACAAACCTGTACTGGTTCCTATCCAGATTATTTCATGTTGATCGGGATACAAGCATGTTATTGCTTTTTGTTCAAGCAAGGGGAATTTGGAAAAATCATCTGTTTGCTGGTGATAGATATAAATCCCCTGATCGGTCCCAACCCATAATTCGTTCTTATTATAAAGCGCCAGATCTTGTATCGAGACATTTCCTATGCTTTTTGCATTATTCAACTCAGGCCGGTAAATCCTAAATTCGTAACCATCAAATTTATTCAGACCATCGGCTGTTCCAATCCAGATATACCCAATGCTATCCTGAATAATGCACCGTACCCAACTTTGCGAAAGTCCCTCTAAAGAGGACAGATGTTTAAATCGAATTCCATTCTCTTGCGGGTAATGTGGTATTGCAACAAGAAGTAATATTAGAATTATGCAAATCCTTATCATTCTGTACCATACACGGAATACAATGAAAGTTAGTAAAATAATTAAATATAAATTTGATTATTCTAAGAATATTGACGAAGATGAGAAGATGAGGCGAATACTATTTTAGAAGATTATATATGATTTCGAGAAGCTTCTCAGACTTTAATGGCTTTGCCATATAATCAACAAAACCATGTCTGAGGATCTCTTTCTTGTCCCCGGACTGGGCATAAGCAGTTACAGCAATTACAGGTATATCTTTGTTTATTTTCTTTATCTCCTCGTTAGCAGTAATGCCATTCATAACAGGCATTTTGATATCCATTAGAACGATAAATTTATTTAATTGCTTATTCTCTCTTACTATCTGAACAGCTTCTTTACCGTTTTTTGCCCATAACACTTTTGCCCTGGTAGGTTTGAACACTCTATTCAAGAGTTGGAAATTTGCCAGCTCATCCTCAGCAATCAGTATTGTTGCCCCTGCCATATTGTATTTTATTTTGGCCTTTGTTTTTTCCCCGGATGAGGAGGAAGTCAATGCTTTTTCTCCCGGGTAAGGAAGGGTGAAATAGAAAGTTGTTCCTTTATCGACCTTAGATTCCAGCCATATCTTTCCTCCCATCAATTCAACCAGTTTGTTGCTGATTGAAAGTCCTATACCTGCTCCACGGTACAATTTGTTGTCTCCCTTATCAATCTTATGGAAGTAATCGAATATTCTCTGGTATTCCGATTCGTTTATGCCAATACCTGTATCTGCTATACAGAACTGAACCTGGTTATCCAGAATTTCAAAACCAAAATGAATAGAGCCAGAATCAGTGTATTTATAACTGTTACTCAAGAGGTTTGATACAATTTGTCTGAATCTTGTTTGATCATGGTTCAGCGTTAGTCTTGTTTTTGATTTTTTATTTATGAATTTGATGTCTAATTTTTTATGATTCTTAAGTTTAAAGTAACTTTCCAATTCTTCCAGTACTTTGATGGCATTGAAAGGCTCTTTGCTTAATACGAGTTGATTAACTTCAATAAGAGATATTTCGAGTATATCATTAATGAGAACTAACAAAGTCTGACTATTGCTGGTAATGATGTCAATGAATTCTTCTTTCTCTTCATGTTTTATATCCTCATCTTTCAACATCGATGCAAAACCCACAATAGCATTCATAGGAGTTCTGATTTCATGAGACATGTTGGCTAAAAATGCCGACTTAAGATTATCTGATGCTTCGGCAATTTCACGGGCCTCATCCAGCTGTTCAGTCCTTTCTGCTACAAGTTGCTCCAAATGATTTCTATGTTTCTCCAGTTCCTTATTTTGAAGACTTATCTCCTCCTGTCTTTCTCCAAGTAAAGCATTAAGTTCAGACAATTCCCCGGTTCTCTCCTTAACCATTTTTTCCAGCATATGTTTTTGTCTTTCAAGCAAAGCGAACCGGATTCTATAAATCCCGACAATAATTGAGATAATCAGAAATGCAAGAATGACCTGAAAAGCAATTGTCTTCCACCAGGGAGGTTTTATAATTATATGTAAAGTTTTGGCTTTCTCGCTCCACACCCCATCATTATTGGAGCCTCTGACCATGAAAGTATATTTACCAGGATGAATATTCGTGTAGGTAGCGGTTCTTTGGGTGCCGACGCTATGCCAGTTTTTTTCATATCCATCTAACATATATTCATACTGGTTCCTGTCTGAATTAAGGTAATTGAGTGCAGAATACTTAATGATAAAATCAGACTGATCGAATGATAATACAATTTCTTCAGCTAAATTAATATCTCTTCCATGAACCATTATTTTTTGACTTTCCTCATCCGAATTTCCAAATAACTGGAAATCAATTAATACGATCTCAGGAGGAATGGGATTTTCGGCTATGCTGTCGGGATTGAAATATGTATAACCTTTAGAACCACCAAAATACACAATGCCTGAATTACTTTTTAAAGCAGAACGTCTAACAAATTCATTTCCCTGCAAACCATCGTTTGCAAAATAGCTTCTAAATTCAGGCTTTACAGGTAACTCTGTGCCATCAATAAATTTGCTGATACCATTGTTTGTACTCAGCCATAAATTTCCCTTGTCGTCTTCAAGTATAGCTTGTATTGTATTACTTGGTAAACCATCCTTTGTTGTGTAATGCCTGAAAATATTCTTGTCTCTGTTGAAGTAATTTAATCCTCTTGTCGTACCGATCCATAAATTCTGTTTACTATCTTCAAAAATATCCAGCAGATTGCCATCACTTATGCTGTTAGAATCCTGTGCATCGTAAACAAAATGAGAAAATGTTCCGGTATTGTAGTCGAACAGATCCAGAGAATGATAGGTTGAAATGTACAATTCACCATTTGAGGTTTCACAAATATCATTTACAGCATTATGATACAGACTATTCAAATCATTTGGATCAGGAAGGTAATAGCTGAACTTTTTTGTTTTATAATCATAAGTATTCAAACCACCTCCATTGGTTCCAACCCATAAAATACCTCTGCTGTCTTCCAGCACAGCGAATACATGTTCGTTAGAAATGGAACCGGACACATCTTCGTTCGGTAAATATCGTGTAAAATTATTCTGACGGTAATTGTACAAATTCAGGCCGCCATTCCAGGTTCCTATCCATATATTTCCACGCTTGTCTTTATCAATACAAATTACACCATTGGCACCCAAAGATTTTGGATTCTCTGGTTCATAAAAGTAGTTGGTAAATACCCCTGACCTGCGATCAAGACGACATAAGCCGTTTTCTGTTCCCACCCAGAAAAAATCCTTATCTTCCAGAAAGCAATTGACTATATTATCACTTAACGACTGGTTGTCGCCAGGTATATGCCCGACGCTCTCAAACTTTTTCGTCCGCGGACTGTAATAGTTAACTCCACCCGCATATGTTCCAACCCAAATACCCTTGTCCCTGTCTTCAAAAATGTAGTATATAGCGTCATCGCTCAGGCTTCTTTCATTGTATGGCAGATAATCATAATGGTAAATTGTATTCTTTCCATCTTGAGTAAATGCATTAAGGTCCAATACGTTAACTCCAAAACCCAAGCCGTGCCCAATCCATAAAAAGCCCCTGCTATCAATCATCATATGGCTTGTGCTACCGCTGACAACATTCCTGAAAATACCCTTGTCCGGTTTTTCTTTGGCATTAATGAACAGATCAACGCCATAATCCTGATTTCCAACCCATAACCTTCCTTCTTTATCTTCTACAATTGATCTGATATAATTACCACTTAAAGATGAAGGACTTCCCGAGGATGCATATCTTTTAAAAGACTGGTTTTTCCTGTCATAAAGGTTCAATCCGTTTCTGGTTCCAATCCAGAGATTATTTGAGCTGTCTTCATAAGTCATTTCAACCGTATTATGACTAAGTGTGCTACTATCCTCAGGATTGTTTGTGATCAGTACGATTGTGCTGTCTTCCGGATCATAGCAATACAATCCGGAATAACTGGAAAACCAGGTTTTTTTCTCGTAATCAGTCAAAACATGAGTTACCCTGATCTTATCCAGATAGGGAAAATCTATGAAAACATCATGGTCGCGATCAAAAATATCCACACCTCTTTCCGTACAAATCCATAATTTACCGTCCTCTCTCCTGTCTATGTAATTGATAGCTGCATTTACAATTGCATTCGGATTGCTTTCATCTGGTTTGTATTCTTTAATTTCATACCCATCGTACCTGTTTAATCCATCGCTTGTGCCAAACCAGATAAAACCATAAGCATCCTGATAAATACAACGTACCCAACTTGAGGAAAGGCCATCTTCGGTAGTGATGCGACTAAATATCAAGTTATTGTCCTGAGCGAATGAAAGAACCGGGCAGACAAGAATATAAAGTATGAGAATTGATTTAGGCACCATAAAGTTTAAATACCATTATAAAGGTATACAATTGATAGATTAATTTAATAGTATCTTGATGCTAAACTATTCACAACTGGAAGAATACCATTTGGGTTCAAGCTGATAGTGTCTGCGCAATGAAGAGATTGTTATGCTCAAATGATAGAAAGTTATGGTTTTTCAGGAGTAAATATTCATCTATTTACACCATTCATTTTATATGAAAAAACAGCGTCAAAACAATTAGCCTGCTAAAGGCAAATTCGTATTACCAATACTGTTTTTTTACTATTATTTATCTTTGGTGTCCGGTTAAAATTTGTTAATCGTCTACGGCGAATTTGACACAATATGTAAACAATTCATCTACAATACTATATCCCTGCCTGACTGCGTTTTCGGCAGGCAGGGCCTACGGCGAGTAGCTCGTAGAGCTTATAGTATTGTAGATATTAAAAGTAACCGGCCCTTTTACCTCGTAGAGGTTAAACCCTTGCTAAACAGTCATCCTTGCTT
>DAOUOU010000185.1 GCA_030626465.1 Bacteroidales bacterium | reverse complement strand
TAATTGCTTGCACACGTAAAGAATAAAGTAAAGCAGATCAATTGAATTGATGTACAGAAAAGTATTGATGAGCTTCAGGGATCCGTCTTGTATAACAACAATATCGAAGAACTCTTTGTTTAGATTGATCAAAATACCGGTATCCTTATCCTTGTTAATAAGTCTGGAAGCGTATAACAACAAAGGTGCAGCCTGGTTGTAAAAACTCACATTTTTTATTTTTTCAGTGATCATACCGGCAAAATAGGAAGGCAGGGCAAAAACAAGACATGATTCAATGAATTGGATATCATTGTAATGGATTTCTTCCAGATCTTCAATTGGGTGATTGAACTCAAGCAATTGCTTAAGTTGATCGATACTGAAAAATTCAAAAGGAACCATAGTTGATTTTCTGCTCACGAAAATCACCTTGGCTTTCATATGCGGTATTCTCAATAATTCATCTTTGTTAAGAATTTCATCGGTCTTGTTTAAGATGTCTTCCTGTAATACTGCGTTGGCAAATTTATAATTACGAAATGCCCTGATGGTTTTGTCCACTGCAGAGTAAATACAAAAAGAAAATCCACTCAGGCTTACCTGAATGGATATTTCAGTTTTGTTATGATAGTTTTGTAAGGATTGATCAACCAGGTTGATTTCAGGCATAGGAAGACCTCTATTTATTTTTCCCAGTTACCCGCGTTATTGGTTGCCTCAGTAAGTGAGCCAACCTTAACGCCGTTAAATTTTATTAGCTTGTATCGTTCGTCTTTATAATTTATTACTTCCTGCTTGTCCATTCCTTTAAACAGGGTATCATAAAGAGCATAGGCTTCAAATACTTTTACCTTTACCTGTGATCCGGTTTCAACTTCACCTGCTGCCATCACAAATTCAGATTCTCCGGAAAAAGGTATCACTTTCAGATTGTCTACAGGATAATCATCACTATAAAGAGAATCCAGGACAGGTGTTAATAATACAGATTTTTTCAAAATCCCTACTCTTAATGCTTCTTTTTTTGATAAAGAGTCCTGATTCCATGGTTTGACCTGTACTATTTTTTCAAGCTCAAAAGAATCAGTCTTAACAAAGTTTATGAGGGTATCAAAACTGCCTGTAAATTTTCTATACTTATCCTTGTACGCAATTTGTGCAGTACGAATTTCTTTAAGTCGTTCAATAGTTGCATCCTCTCTTTTGATTCTTTCCTTTTTAAAGAATATAGGATCCAGTATATTCTTGGTTAATAAAAGACCTAATAAAACAATTAAAACTGCATATACAATCTGAAACTTTTTCTTTAATTCAGGTTTTTTATTTACTAAATATATTGTAATTCCGCCTAAGACACCAGCGACGATAAGAATAAGTATCACAAAAAGAACCATAGTTTGTTATTTTACGTGTTTGTACTTACTTTGAATTGGTGCGAATTTATAAAAAAAAATTAGATTAGATGTTTAATTCGCACAATTGATATTGATATGCTCGTTAATCATCTTGCTGCCAAATTGCGATCTTTTGTAAAGAATGCCCTGACGCCTTCCCAAGAGAAACTTATTGAGACTTTAGCGGCATTCACGTTGAAAAACGAGGAAGATGCAATGCTTATTGTCGGAGGTTATGCCGGAACCGGAAAAACAACATCATTAAGTGCCTACGTTGAAATGCTCTCCGAGTATAAGATGAAGGTTGTTCTGCTGGCACCCACAGGCAGGGCTGCAAAAATTTTTTCATCATATTCGCTTCATACAGCTTATACAATCCATAAAAAAATATATAGACAAAAGTCTTCCAAAGATGGATTTGGGCGATTTGTGTTAGATAAAAATTTGCATACACGTACCGTATTCATTGTTGATGAGGCATCGATGATCTCCAACCAGAAAATGGATGGATCAGTATTCGGATCAGGTTATCTTCTGAATGATCTGATAGAATATGTTTACAACGGGAAGGCATGCAAATTGATACTGGTGGGAGATCCGGCACAATTACCTCCTGTCGGACTGGATATTAGTCCGGCACTTAGTGTACAAACCATGAGGCGCTATTCCGATACCATCCTGAAAGAAGACCTTATTGAGGTTGTCAGACAGAAACAGGAATCCGGAATATTGTATAATGCAACTATTGTCAGAGAAAAAATAGAAAATGAGGATTTTACCCTGCCTCTTTTACATTGTGAAGGTTTTAATGACATGGTAAGAATTGGTGGGGAGGAATTGATCGATACTATCTCAACTAACTATGGGGAATACGGGATTGATGAAACTATTGTTGTGAATCGTTCAAATAAGCGAGCAAACAAGTTCAATGCAGGTATACGAAATTCAATATTATGGCGCGAGGAAGAACTGGTGCAGGGTGACTTATTGATGGTAGTAAAAAACAATTATTTCTGGCTGAAAGAAGAAAATGAATTTGATTTTATTGCGAACGGCGATATTATTGAAGTACAGAAAATTCATAAATACCAGGATCTGTATGGCTACAGGTTTGCTGATTGTACCGTGCGACTGACGGATTATGATATTGAGATTGAAGTAAAACTGATGCTTGATGTGTTGCATGAAGAAGCTCCTGCCCTTCGGGGAGAAAAAAACAGGGAGATGTTCTATACCATTCTTGAAGATTATTCTGATATAAAACCTAAAAGAAAACAATACGAGAGTGTGAGGAACAATGAGTATTTTAATGCAATACAGGTTAAATATGCATACGCGATTACCTGCCACAAGTCACAGGGAGGACAATGGAAATCAGTATTCATTGATCAGGGATATATCTCAAGGGAAAGAGTCGATAAAGAATATCTGAGGTGGTTATATACTGCACTTACAAGAGCTACTGAAAAAGTTTATCTTGTGAACTTTCCGGATTATTTCTTTGGAAAATAAATTCCGCACGCATTTCAAATGCGCGCGAGTGACTTTAATTCGGATACCTACATCTCAACTACTAAACAACTAAACCTCTCAACCTTGCATCAGCAACTTCATTTAATCGATTCATCAGTTCATCAGTTCATCAAACTTCGGTCTTCCGACTTCCGTCTTCGGACTTCCGTCTTCCGACTTCGGTCTTTCAATCATTCCCCAATAATCTTCACCAGCACTCTCTTCTTTCTTTTCCCGTCAAACTCACCGTAGAAGATCTGTTCCCACGGACCGAAATCCAGCTGCCCTTCCGTTATGGCAGCAACCACCTCGCGTCCCATAACGGTTCTTTTCAGATGTGCGTCAGCATTGTCTTCAAATCCGTTGTGCCGGTATTGTGAGTGGGGTTTTTCAGGAGCAAGCTTTTCCAACCAGACCTCGTAATCATGATGCAATCCCGATTCATCGTCGTTAATGAAAACACTGGCTGTAATGTGCATGGCATTTACCAGCACCATTCCTTCCTTTACTCCACTCTCCTGAAGACATGATTGAACATCAGGGGTAATATTTATCAATTCTCTGCGGCGGTCCGTTTTGAACCAGAGCTCTTTTCTGTATGACTTCATAATATATTGGTTTAAGAGAACCAGGGATGATTCTGTAATAATGAATTTTTTTATTTCACTCCCAGATCTTCTATTATTTTATCAATGCGGAGATCAAGCAGCTTGTTTATCTTCTCATAATCTTCTGTTTGTTCAAGGGTGCCCCGTACACCAAAATAGTATTTTATTTTCGGTTCGGTACCCGAAGGTCGAATCGATATTTTTGATCCGTCTTCGGTAAAGAATTGTAAAACGTTAGACTTTGGAAGATCAATGGTTGATTTCTTTCCGCTTGTCAGATCGGTTTCTTCACCGCTTAAATAATCACAAATTTTTATGACGTTTGAATCATTTATTGCAGTAGGAGGAGTGGACCGGTATCCCTCCATCATACCTTGTATTTCTTTCGACCCCTCTATCCCTTTTCTTACCACCGAACGTAGTTTTTCTTTGTAAAAACTAAATTCCCTGTATACCTCAAGTAATAGCTCAAACAGGGTTTTTCCCTGTTCTTTCGCCCATGCTGCAGTCTCTGCTATCAGTGCACAGGAAATAACAGCATCTTTGTCTCTAACAAACTCACCTGCCAGGTAACCGTAACTTTCTTCTCCACCGCCAATAAATGTCATCTTACCCTCCTTCTGCTTCATAATATCGGCGATGTATTTAAATCCTGTTAATACATCGTAATAAGAAACCTTGTATTTGTTGGCGATATCTGCAAGCAATTCGGTTGTAACGATAGTTTTTACAATGTACTCTTTTCCCTTGAGCTTGCCTTTCTCCGACCATTTGGTAAGCAAATAATTGATAAAAAGAGCCGCAGTCTGGTTTCCATTAAGAATCGTAAATTTTCCGGTGTTGTCTTTTACAGCAACACCTACTCTGTCTGCATCAGGATCGGTAGCCATCACCAGTTCAGCATCAATTTCTTCGGCTTTTTTGATGGCCATTGCCAGGGCTGCTGTTTCTTCGGGGTTGGGAGAATGGACTGTTGGGAAATTGCCATCGGAAATATCTTGTTCGGGTACATTGTAAATATTTGAAAAGCCAAACTTTTTAAGTGTCATGGGAACAAGCTTGACTCCTGTGCCATGAATAGGTGTATACACGATCTTCATGTCTTTATGCTTCTGAATAATTTCAGGTGATAAGGATAAAGTCTTTATCTGATCGGTGTAAAGCTCATCAAAATCGTGTCCGATAATTTCGATCTTTGATTCATCTCCCTCAAAAACAACTTCGTCTACAGATCTTATCCTCAGCGCTTCATCGATGATGTTCTTATCATGAGGCTCTATGATCTGCCCGCCATCATCCCAGTAGGCTTTGTAGCCATTGTATTCTTTAGGGTTATGAGATGCAGTAATCACCACACCACTCTGACAACCGAAGTGTCGTATGGCAAAAGATAATTCGGGAGTGGGGCGAAGCGATTCAAAAAGAAATACCCTGAATCCATTTCCGGCAAATATCTTTGCTGTTGTTTCTGCATACAGCCGGCTATTATTTCTTGAATCGTGAGCTACGGCAACTTTAATTTCCGGGAGCTGTTTAAAATTCTTTTTGATGTAATTGCTAAGTCCCTGTGTTGCCATCCCAACGGTGTAAATATTCATGCGGTTAGTACCTGCTCCCATAATACCGCGTAATCCTCCGGTCCCGAATTCAAGGTTACGGTAAAAACTTTCGATCAACTCTTTTTCGTTGTTTTCCAGCAGGTTTTTCACCTGCTTTTTGGTTTCGGCATCGTAATTGCC
>DAOUOU010000227.1 GCA_030626465.1 Bacteroidales bacterium | reverse complement strand
TTTCTATCCAGTATAAAGATAATAAATCGAGTGCCCGGTCAGGTATCATAACAACTGATCACGGAACAATTGAAACACCCTTGTTCATGCCTGTTGGTACAGCAGGCTCAGTTAAAGCTGTTCATCAAAAAGAACTGGTGGAAGATATTAAGGCACAGATCATATTGAGCAATACCTATCATTTGTACCTCCGGCCCGGGATTAATCTGATACAACAAGCAGGGGGGCTGCATAACTTTATAAACTGGCAAGGGCCAATATTAACAGATAGCGGTGGTTATCAGGTTTTTTCTCTTACCGATAATTGCAAGCTTACTGAAGAAGGGGCACATTTTAGTTCACATATTGATGGCTCAAAACATCTTTTCACACCGGAAAATATTGTTGACATACAAAGAATAATTGGTGCAGACCTGATAATGGCATTTGATGAATGTACTCCCTATCCATGTGAATATAAGAATGCAAAGAAGTCTATGGAATTGACTCACAGATGGTTACAACGAGGAGTTGAAAACTTCAATAATACGGGGGTTCTTTATCGTCATCAGCAATACTTTCTACCCATTGTACAGGGTAGTGTTTACAAGGATCTGCGCCGCAAATCTGCTGAAACAATTGCATCGTATGATATGCCTGCCAATGCTATTGGTGGCTTATCAGTTGGAGAACCAATTGATGAAATGTACCTTATGCTGGATGAAGTAACAAAAATTCTACCCGGTGACAAACCCAGGTATCTAATGGGAGTTGGTACTCCTGTTAACCTGCTTGAAGGAATTGAAAGGGGAATAGATATGTTTGATTGTGTTTTACCTACAAGAAATGGAAGAAATGGAATGCTTTTTACACAAAAAGGAATCATCAATATTAAAAACCAAAAATGGAATAATGATCTTTCGCCTGTCGATCCTGACGGCACGTCTTTTGTTGACAATTATTACTCAAAAGCCTACCTTAGACATTTGGTAGTCTCGAACGAAATGCTGGGGGCACAGATTGCAAGTATTCATAATCTTGCCTTTTATGAGTGGCTGATGAGAAAAGCAAGAGAAAAGATAAAAGAAGATGTCTTTTATGAGTGGAAAAACAAACTAGTAAAATCTCTTTCACAACGATTATGAGTAATTACCGGCTTAAGACAATTGATCTTTATATCATTCGAAAATTCCTTAGCACCTACTTTGGTGCCATCGCATTGATTATTCTAATTGCTGTGGTTTTCGACTTTTCAGAAAAAATTGATGATTTTCTGGAGAACAATGCTCCATTTAAAAATGTAATATTTGATTACTATATGAATTTCATTCCTTACTTTGCCGTACTCTTTGCACCCCTGTTCACCTTCATAGCTGTAATCTTTTTTACATCACGAATGGCTTATAACACGGAAGTAATCGCAATACTCTGCAGTGGAGTGAGTTTTCCGAGATTATTAAGACCATATTTTATATCAGCTACCATAATAATGAGTTTTAATCTTCTCCTGGGAAATTATGTTATACCTAAGGCAAATCATAAAAGGTTTCTCTTCGAAGAAAGTTATTACTATAGTGGCCCGAAAGGATTTAGTGACAGAGACGTTCACAAACAAATAGAACCAGGTATTTATGTTTATCTTGAAAGTTTTAATACCCATAGTAATTATGGTCGAAGATTTTCCATCGAAAAATTCGAGGACGGTAAGTTGGTTTCTAAATTATTATCCCAGGAAATAAGATGGGACAGTACCAAAAACAAATGGCAAATCAGAAATTATTATATCCGTGATTATATTGCTGGCAAACAGGTTATTACTCATGGAACTATTCACGATACTACTTTAAATCTCCATCCAAAAGAATTCAGAATGCGAGACAATATTGTTGAAGCCATGACCCTTGAACAACTGAATGAATTCATTGCCAATCAAAAAATGCAGGGTTCAGCCAATGTCAATGCATTATTGGTAGAAAAGAATAAGCGGTTCTCATTTCCGTTTTCCACATACATTCTCACCATCATTGGAGTATCTGTTTCATCCCGTAAAGTGAAAGGAGGAATTGGAATGCACATAGGTATTGGTCTGCTGGTAAGCTTTTCATACATTCTATTTCTTCAGTTTTCGGCACAATACGCTATCAGTGGTGCATTGCCTCCTGTAGTAGCTGTATGGTTACCGAATTTTATATTCATCTTCGTTGCTTACTTTCTCTATAAACTGGCACCCAAATAAGAAGCCTTTCTCCTTATTATTTCGGTAACTAAAACGTAACTATCCGGAAACAAATAATCTGCTTTCTCCTTTTCTATTGCATGGAACATTCCGAAAACTGCAGATCCGCTACCGGTCATAGAAGAATAAACAGCACCAGCCTCATACATTCTATCTTTTACTTCTTCTATTCGAGGATGTTTAAGAAAAACTGAATTCTCGAAATCATTTTCAATGTTCTCTCTCCATTCTTTAACAGGTAGTTTAATAAGTTCCTTCAGAGGAAGTTTATGTTTTGAAAGTGTAACATCCGCATAAGCTTCTTTACTGCTTATATGTATGCCCGGATTAACAAGAAGTAACTTATAATGGCCGATAGATAATTTAACAGGCGTTAAAATTTCTCCGCGTCCTGTACCCAGGGCTACAGTATTTTCAATAAAAAAAGCACAATCACTACCCAGAATTGATGCCATCATCTTTAATTCATTTTCGGTACAACCACAACCGAAATACTTGTTGAGCCCCTTGAGCATAAAGGCTGCATCAGATGATCCTCCGCCCAAACCCGCACCAAAGGGTATTGATTTATGCAAATGAATTTCAACATGTGGTACATTGTATTTATGATGCATGATCTCCCAGGCTTTCATCACCAGGTTATTTTCAGGGGAACTGTCTGGCTCAAAGCCTGTTACACATAATGTGGTTTTCCTGGAACCAGATTCAATTAATTCCAATATATCACTTAGCCCAATAGGTATAAAGAGAGTTTCAATAGTATGAAATCCATCTCTTCGACGTTCAACTATTTGCAGGCCAAGATTAATTTTTGCATTCGGGAATAAAATCATAATTGAATTCTGATATCACAAAAGTACAAAGGGGTATAACATTGATTTAAAAGCCTTTCGGAACTTATGAACAAACTGTGAATTTTTAGCCGGAAAAGATGTTTATAAGAATATCCTGATTTTAATTTTTGGTCATAAACACCATTGTATTTTTACTTTGTCAAAAGTAAAGAATCAATTTTTTTTAATCAATAAATCTCTAAATCAATAAATATTAACCTTCAGTTATGGCTCAGAAAAAAACTAAATCCGACAATACATTTCCAATGACTTTGGAACATGGAAAACTGCCTCCTCAGGCACCTGACATGGAAGAAGCTGTATTGGGAGCAGTTATGCTTGAGAAAGATGCCATAATTGAAGTAATTGACATACTAA
>DAOUOU010000126.1 GCA_030626465.1 Bacteroidales bacterium | reverse complement strand
TCCTGTTGATTACAGGGAGATGAATACCTGGTTTGAATTTATGGAGAAGCATAATATAAGCTGGTGCAACTGGTCGGTAGCTGATAAAAAGGAAACTTCTTCAACTTTAATACCGGATGCCAATCCGAAAGGAGGATGGGAGGAATCTTCATTAACCGAATCGGGGAAGTTGATCAGGAACAAAATGAGAGAAGGTGCCCATTAGAATTTTTGCCTGACCGTGGTTGACGGTTGTGGTGATTATCTGAATGCAATTACTTCAATTGATCATCAATTATTTCATAGTCAATATCGCTCGTAATTGCTCCTTTTTTAATCATTAGTTCGATCAGATCAACGGCTTGCAGTTCCAGAGCATAAGTTAAGGGAGAAACCCCGTAATCATCACACTGGTTAACATCTGCACCTAACTTTGTTAAGAGCAGTGCCGTTTCATCTCTGTTGAAATTGATGGCCAGAATTAACGGAGTCTGATTGAGGTCCGCCTGAGCAGGAGCATTGATATCTGCGCCTTTCTTAACAAGGTATTTTACAATATGGTTCTTAGCTCTTACTGAAGCCCATTGCAGTGCATTCCAGCCATTTTCCACGTTCTCATACAAATTGATTTCTTTGTCTTCCACAGAGATATTTTGCCTGTTTAAGAGGTACTTCAGGACATCTTTTTTTCCCTCTCCGGCTGCTATGACAAGACAACTTCCGTAAATGAATTCAAAATGACTAATTGAATCAGTAAAAAATATCCAGCCTTTCAAAGTGACATCGGCACCTTTTTTAACCAGATGTTTAACCATTTTCAAATCTGATACATATACAGCCCACATAAGGGGTGTTGCTTGATTTGTATCACGCAGGTTTACCGGGCCTTCATAGTTTCTGACAGCATCGAGATCACTGTTTTTTACTAATTGGAAGATATCTTGAGGGAAAGCAGATTGAACAAAAAGCAAAAGAAAAACAAAAGATTTGATTTTCATGGCTTTTAACCGGGTTATAGTTTGATTATTCTATTCAAAAGTACAATATAATTAAATGCTGACACTTTATAAGTATTAACATATCCGTCATTCAACACTAAAATTTTATAATTCGGTATGTTTTTCTACTTTGTGGTGCGACAGAGTGTAATCAACCCAGAGGAAGAGTAAATCCAATAGTACTGCCTTTATTCAGTTCACTTTCAACAAATAATTTACCTCCGTTTTTCTGAACAAATTCATTGACAAGAATTAATCCCAATCCCGATCCTTTTTCTCCATCTGTACCTTCCAAAGATGTCGTTTTGTTAAGATCGAACAAGTTCCGGATTGTCTCTTTGCTCATGCCTCTTCCCGTATCTGATACAGAGATATGTGCAGTCTTATCAGACTTGGAGAGGATGACTTTAACAGTCCCATTAGGATCAGTGAACTTAATGGCATTACTTAGCAAATTGCGAATAACGGATTTTATCATATCAATGTCAGCAGTGGCTCTGATAGTGCCACTTGTTTTCATTTTAAAACTGATGCTTTTTTTCTCCAGTCTGTCGTAAAACACTGAAAGAGTTTCATTGACGACCGGCTCAAGGTCAAAGGTTACAGGATTAAATATAATACGATTTGTTTGCGATTTTGCCCAGTTAAGCAGATTGTCTAATAAGGAATACACTCTTTTTGCAGACTCGTGGATATCAGATGCCACCCTTATCTTATCCTTGTCGTCCATCTCATTAAAACTTTGTGAGAAAAATTCTGTAAAACCGAGTATTGAGTTAAAGGGAGTGGTTAAGTCATGCGCAATGATTGAAAGCAATTTGTCTTTTGTGGTATTTAGAAGCTGAAGATCTCTGGTTCTATCTGCCAGAAGCTTGTTTTTCTCTCGCAGTTCTGATGTGCTCTGTCGTATTTTCCGGGTCAGAACATGTTTCTGTTGCCTTAGTTGAGCAGTTCTGAACAGAAAAAATGAAACAACGATACCAACTGCTGCCAGAGCAGAAAAGATTTTAAACCACCAGGTCATCCACCATGGAGGTAAAATATGAACATCGATTGATTGACCTGTATTATTCCAAATCCCATCGTTGTTAGAGGCAATTACTTGAAATGTATATCTTCCGGGATCCAGATTAGTGTATGTCGCTTCACGTTTTGTACCAACATAGTGCCAGTCCTGATCAAATCCTTCCATCTTGTATGCATATTGATTTTTTTCGGGATTAATCATGTTTATGGCTGTAAACTCGAAACTTACCATGTTTTGTTTGTAATTCAATCTGATAATATCAGTAAGGCTAATATGCTTTTCCAGTACTGTGCCTTCCTGAAATACATCGATTTCTCTATTGAATAGTTTAAGGCCTGAAATTACTACTTTAGGTGGAGTAGTATTGTAGAATAAATCATTTGGATCGAATATTATCAAACCATTGACACTCCCAAAAAAAAGATCATTGAACAGGTTTTTAAAACCTGAACGCGGATAGAATTCTGTCGAAGGAATTCCATCGGCCTCATCAAATCTTTTTGTTTTACCGGTTGATGGCTCAAAATGGTACAATCCATCAACCGTAGTTACCCAGATAGTCTGATTGTTATCATCTAAGATGGCACATATATACGCATTGTATAAATCTCCCCTAATGCGCTTGAAATAATCATGATCCCGGTCGTAAAGATTAAGTCCATCACCGGTTCCTACCCAGAGTCTATTCAGGCTATCTTCAAACAGGGTAGTTATCACACTATTGGAGAGTGTGGTGCTATCACTATTATTAGAATAATAGCTTTTGAACTGGCTTTCCCCTTTTCCTAAACGGCTCAAACCCCAGGCAGTAGCAACCCAAATATCTCCTGCATTATCTTCAATTACTTCGAATGTCCAATCGTTTGAAAGATTGCTGTTAAGCTCACTAAAATGATGAAATACATTAGCTTTTTTATCATATTTGTCTACTCCTTTTCCATGCACAACAACCCAAACATTACCATCATGATCAGTAGTGATCGAGCGAATGTCGTTGTTGGCAATACTGTTAGTATCGGAAGGATTATGCATGTATGTATTAGATATTTTCAGGTCTTTATCGATAAATTGTAATCCACCCCGGTTGGTTCCAACCCACATCCCTGTTCCATCCCTGTGAAGGGAAAAAGTAGCTCCTGCACCAAGACTATTTTGATTTGAAGGATCATGAAGAAATCTTATGGTTTTACCTTTTGACCAATAGAAAACATCAATTCCATTAAATGGATTTCCTATCCATAAATTTCCCTGGGAATCTTCCTGAATGGCTGATATATTCTCATTTGCTGTATGCCAATATTCGTAAGCCTTGTTGGAAAATATTTTAAATCCTTTTCTTTTAAGGCTTCTGCTTACACCTCCGGGTAAATGAAGAGTCCAATAATTACCCTGAAAATCCTGAAATATAGATATTGCATAGGGTTTGATAGAAAAAGGGTCGTTATCGTCTGGGTAGTAACCATAAAATGCATCTGAATTATCATCAAATAATTTAATACCAGTCTGATCACCAATCCAAAGACGGTTATCCCGATCGACATATGTATACCAGGCATACAGTTCATATTGGTTTTGAACCGGATAGCTCATGAAAGATTTGCTTTCGAGATCCAATGTATTAATACCTCCGTCTTCCGTAGCTATCCATAGCTTGTCACCTCGCAATGCAAGATCACGTACAGAGCCTGAGTTTATTGAGTTGGGATCAGTTGGATCCGGCAAATAGTGTTGCAATAGATTGCCCGAATTATCAAAGTACAATAATCCTCCTTGTTTGTAAGCACCAATCCATAAATAATCTTTTTCATCAAAAAGGAAGGAAGTAATTTCACCTTTGTTGAGTGTGATATAGTATCTTGATAGTTTGCTTTCAGGGTTGAGCATAAAAAGAGAAGGGCCCACGCTGAAGAATATTTCATGTTTTCCATTCTCTCCAATACGCTCTATTGACACAATTTCAAACTCTGGCAAGATCTCCGACAGATCATATCTTTCAAAACAGTCCAGATCAGAAAGATAGGCACAAATCCCATTTTCGGTGCCAACCCAGAGGGTTCCTTGTGTATCGTAATAAAGAGATCGGATATGATTTTCAGGTAAGGAAGTACTATCATCGACATGATTCTTATATACTTTTATAGAATAGCCATCAAAGCGGTTTAAGCCATCTTGTGTACCAATCCATATGTATCCCGGAGTATCTTGAGCAATACATGTGGTCATACTGTTTGATAAACCTTCCTCTTTTCCAATTTTAATAAAATCTATATCCAGCAACTGAGTATATGCTGGTTTTGAAAACAGAAGTGAAAGAGTCAGAAGAAATAATGATCTTAACTACATAGATACAAAATAATAAATTATTTGATCATTTTTTCGATCTGTGACGGAAATGTTAAATAATTGGTACACTAGATAGATGCTGAGGTTTGTGAAAATAAAGAACAATCAGGGCAAAAACCACGGCTAACTCTTTTGTGAAGATGCATAAGACCACCAGCCAGTAGTTTTTGTTATTGTATTTTTTCAGGTCGCCAAGCATTCTTGAGCTGTCAACAAGTTTTGATTCGTAATCAAACATCGGGTTTGAATTTTGGATAAATTTATAAGAAAATAAATTATCTGATTCGTTATGAAAGTATGGAAACCGAGTAATGCAGAAATAGAACAAACGAACAGTTGGGGAACATGGGGCAAGGAAGCTTCTGAATTTCCCTGGTTCTATGATGATACCGAAACTTGTTATATCCTTGAAGGTGAAGCAATCGCAACAAGCAATAAAGGAGAAGAGATCCGCTTTAAAAAGGGTGATATGGTACAGTTTGAAAAAGGCCTTGAATGTACCTGGAAAATTGTAAAGGATATCAGGAAACAATACAAATTTGGTTAGTACCAGGTTCTTTATTAAAGAAGGTATATCGAAGTTTATTTTTAGTAAAAATTGTTATGATTAGTCCATTTAAAATAATAAGATTAATTGTAACTGTGTTTATTGGTGTGTTTATAGGATGCAGGGGTAATCCTGAGATCAAATCGGAAGAATCTGATAACGTCATTCTTGACTCCGCCAGGAAATATGTGGATGCGAAAAAAGATTCCATAAAGGAGGTCAGGAAAAAAAAGGCTGAAATAATATACGGGGATACTGTCTGGGTGCAATCCTATGCATCAACTCTATGGCACGATTCAATCTTCAAGGATGATTACCAGGTCTTTCTTTCGGTATGGGTCGATACTACAGATCATATTGTGGACACGGTTGTCTCCTCAAAAGGCAGAAGAATTGTAATTGGATACAACCACCACTATAACCTCAATTTTAGAAAGCACAATAAATATTGGTTTTCTCTGAATTTTAATAAGAAAAGGGATTTAGAAAAATTACTTATTTCAACTGATTCCTGGTTGGAGAGTAACCTTGATGTGTTTCAGAAACTTTACTACAACAAAAAGTACAACAAGTTCATTGTTGATTTTGACATCAATCCAAGATACGATTATGGTGCTATTTATTATTTTGTTTTTAATACAGAAGGTATCATTGAATATAAAGGTATGGCTGGTAGCTGGGGTGGCGGCGATCCCGATGGAGAAGCATTTTTGAGTGGTGATAATGAGCTGTTTGTTACTTCTTATGAAGTCTATAATTTCAGGTATGAAAAGTCTTTAAGCATTAAAGAATTCACCTCTCTGTTAATGTCCGGTGGTAGCACAAATGACCATTTAAATTACAAAAACCTTCATGCCTTACGAGAATTGTCTGATAATACTTTTCTACTGGTCTTTAACCGTTTTGGAAAAACTCCCGAATACAATGCTATTGTACTTCGCAACGATACAACAGTTTTAGGTCGGTTCAAGTATTATGGTTTGATGGAAGAAACAGATGCAATTTTGTTATTCACCTGTCATGACCAGCTAAAGGAATATTATTTGTACGACACGGAAAGAGAAACATTGATAAGTATCTCAACTGAGGATAAATTCAGGTTGTGTGAAAGATCAATCGGTGAGATGGTTGAGATCAGTTCTGATACTTTGAGAGAAGATCATTCTCTTTATCATATCGATTTTGAAGTGTTTGGCAGTTATCGTTTTTTTTTAACACCTGAAAATACAGCTATCTATTATGAGATAGATAAATTGGAATGAAAGACTATTCATTGTCAGAAAAGATCAGAGCTTCATAGGTATAAATATCAGCATCCTTCCATTCCCCATCATTTATGCCGGCCTTCTCCCTTGCACAATGTTCAACCAGTTCTTTCGCATTCCATCCGGTTTTTGTTGCGACTTGTGGTAAATAAGTACCCGATCGATAGTCTTTTCGGATCAGAATTCCATGCTTGCCTGGAATGATTTCTTCTATGGAAGATATTTTTTTCAATGGTGTAAGAACGGAAATTTCAATACTAACATCCTGAATCTCATCTTTTGTAATAGATTTAAAACGGGTATCGTTGAATGCGGCACTGACAGCTATCGACTGAACAGACTGGTATAATGGATCTGAGGTTTCAATACGACCAATGCATCCTCTTAGGTCGTTTTTATAATAGATGCTTACAAATACACCATAATGTTGTTGTAACGAATCAGAAATTTCATTTTCATCAAGTGAATCAGAATCCTGTATACTAAGTTTAGCGGAAATTGAATCCCTTGCAATCTGGAATAAATGTTTTTGTTCCTCTTCTGTCAGATGAATTCCCCGATTATCACCGGGTTTTTTCTTTGTTACAACGACCGACTGGTAGCCAACAACTCTGGACTTATCTCCATATAGTGGTATATCTCCGGAGTTTTGATATAGTACTGGTCGATAGTTAATACTTTCTTTGTTTGTTGTAAGGTAGACAAGGCTAAGAACGGCAGTCCAGCCACACATACTTGTTGACAGATTGAATATGTTTAATTGATCATTCGTTTTTAACTGATTCAATAATTCCTCCGGTTTGTTGCTGCAAACAGCGTCAATTGTCATTTTATCAACTTTGATGGCATCATTGTAGGCAGGATAATGAGAGAGATCTGTACTTACTACAAAAAGATTCTCAGGTGTCAGATAGGGCTCCAGGGCTTTTCCAACCATTTGTGGAGTTTCCTTTGAATGTGCTCCCAGCAATATCGGGACAATTGTAAAGGTATTTCCTAACAAATACTGAAGAAAGGGAAGCTGCACTTCAAGACTGTGTTCGGGGCCATGTGCTTCCGGTAAATAGGTGAATATATTGTTGTTGTCCATCAGATATTTTGCGACATCCCTGTCTACATTAATTTTTCCTAATGGTGTAACGTATTTGCCTGAAAAATAGATTGAAGCTCTGTCGAACCAGGTATTATGACTTGATCCAATAAGAAAAATCCGTTTAATATTCTTTTTGCCCTTCAGAGGCAAGAAAGCAGAAGCTGCCACTGTTCCTGAGAACATGTAACCGGCATGGGGTGCAATGAGAGCTACAATCTCTTCATCATCCGATATCTTGAAAAGTTTTTGTTTACTGACTTTTTCAAACAGCTCATCTATTTCCTTTTTAAGTTCAATATCCGATGAAGGATAAAACCTGCCTGCAACAACAGGGGGTCTCTCTGGGGGTATTTTTTCTTTCTGCTGCATTCAGGGCAGTTTAAAAGGGCATGTGAATGTACGATTAAAATTGAGTCAACATCTGGCTTTAGATATGAAGCACCCTTGTATAACAAAGTTACTGAAATGAATTTTGGAATACAATCAATTATTTCTTCTTATTCTTTCGTTAGAGAAATTTATATTCCCTTTCTCTAATACATAATAATTTTGTTTTTCATTGAAAAATAGTTCACCTTTTCATAACTTACAATTGTTATAATTTTATTGATTATGAGTAGCATAATTGTTATTCTTTTATTCATAAATCACGTTTTGATCCAGGATAATTATGGTCTGGCACGAAATAAGATGGTTGACAAACAAATTGCTGCCCGGGGCATTCGTGATCCTGAAACTCTGAAAGCAATGAAAGCTGTTCCACGGCATCATTTTGTGCCGGCTGACAGCAGAAGAATGGCATATGATGACAGGCCTCTGCTAATAGGCTATACACAATCCTTATCTCAAACATAATTTTTGGCTT
>DAOUOU010000206.1 GCA_030626465.1 Bacteroidales bacterium | reverse complement strand
ATAATTCAGTCGCTGAATTTATCAACCTTGGTCGTATGGTAATGTATCTGCCGCTCTATATAAACAACAACAGGCTGATTCCTGCTGCATTGCCATTTAAGATTACAGAAAAAGGTTATATTCAGTACATAGAACCGGAAGATCAGACAGAAACGGTAGCACTGACCCGCAAATACCACATGCATCGCCGGAAGAGTAACTGGCTTAAGTGCCTTGTGGGAGGAAAATTTCAGGGGGCTAACCGAAGTGATTTTTCAGATGCCCAAACACTTGGTATAATTAAGAATACACCCAGTGAACATGGTAGTGAGCTAAAAACCGGTACAGGTAGAAACTTTCGTTATTTCAGGTTTGTATTCTCTCCCGACGAACTTAAGCTGACTTATGATGGAGATGGTGCAAGCATTGCCGAGATAGAATGCTTAAGTGCTTCGGGCAATAAGCTGACGGGTCAGCCTATGGGCAGCGAGGGAAGAAAGTACAATCCCTATACTCCCGATCTTTGTTTTGATGATAATCCGCTTACTTTCTTTGAAGATGCAAGGTATGGTCAGGTGAATAAATTTGTTGGTATGGCTTTCGAACGGCCTGTTAGCATTCATAAGATAAGATATATACCCCGTAACGATTTGAACACTATTCAAGCCGGAGATACATACGAGCTGCTTTATTGGAACAACCAGCAATTTGTATCGCTTGGTAAAAAAACAGCTACCGACACGCTTGTTGTATTCAATAACGTGCCAAAAGGAGCTATGTTATGGTTGCATAACCTGAGTGGAGGAAAAGAAGAAAGGATTTTTACCTGGGAAAACAACAGGCAGGTATGGTGGTAATGAAAATTGGAAATATTTGGATTGACTATA
Source organism: Bacteroidales bacterium (assembly GCA_030626465.1). GTDB lineage: Bacteria > Bacteroidota > Bacteroidia > Bacteroidales > UBA10428 > UBA10428. The sequence continues at coordinate 3,517 of DAOUOU010000206.1, read as the reverse complement.
GGTTTCAATAGGAAATATCTTTGAAATAATAAGAACTGAACCAGATGGCCTCAAAAAAAACATACATACCTGTTGTTTTATTAATCGGACTTTTTCTGCCATCATTTATTGCATCCAGACAATTTACTGATCCCTTTTTGCTGCCAAAATATTTTTATTTCTATTTTTTTACCGCTGCCTTTCTCTTCGTTTTTTGTGTCTGGAACATGGGAAGAAAATACAATACCAATCTTAGTATTACCTGGCTGGATATGGCTGTACTTGCATATATTTTTTATCATATAATACATGCTTTTTTCACACCACATATTACCTTTTCAAACGGCAATCTTTTGAACTTACTGATATCCGGAATTATCTATTTTACGATAAAACCCTGGCTGACTTACAAGGATGAAAATAAACCCACAATTCATGTTCTGATTACAGGAATTATCCTTCTGTGTTTTGCACAGGCTTGTTATGGTATTTTGCAGTATTTGGATATTCTCCCGCGTTTACAGGAGGAATTCGAGATAGGAGGAGCTTATGGAAATCCGGGTCCTTATACCAATTTTCTGGTACCACTTGTTCCTTTTGCCCTCGTATGGATAATTGACCGGAAAAATAAAAGGGGATTATTCTACCTTGGCATCCTCACCTTACTCGCAATCCTAATTGTTCTTCCTCTGACAAAAGCCCGCACAGCCTGGATAGCAGCACTTATAGCTATCGGATATGTGTTTTATCATCAAAACACCGTCAAAGAAGTTATTCATAAATGGCTTGCTAAATTATGGATAAAAATTGTTGCGTTAATCCTGACAGGCATTTTCGTGGCAGGTATTGCGATATTTCTTTTTAAGTTCAAAGAACAGTCGTCATCAGGGCGATTGTTTATATGGAAGGTATCTGTGCAGATGATTGCCGATAAGCCTGTTTTTGGTTTTGGCTTCGATAAATACGCAGTTGCCCACAACAATTATCAGGCTGATTATTTTGCAGCTAATCCGGAGGCAAAGGAAGAAGGAGAGCTTGCAGATGCAGTAAGTTATGCTTTTAATGAGTATATTCAGATTGCTGCAGAAACAGGTTTGGTAGGACTAGTATTATTTTTAGCTTTAGGTTTTCTTTCTTTTTTTAAAGGTAATAGAGAGCAGAATAAAAATGATTCGGAGAATTACCTGCTGATTGCAGCAAGAGGTTCTTTGCTTGCAATTCTGATCTCAGCAATGTTTTCATATCCCTTTAGGAGTGTGCCGGTAAATATGTTCTTATTATTTGTTTTAGCCATTATTTCGGCTAATTATTCCCATAGGATAAAAGAACTCGGATTTGAGGAACAAAAAAGAAGACTTCTTTCTATTATTGGGATTGTTATCCTTGCATTCTTTACAGTAAACCAGGTTAAAAAATATAAAGCCTCCAAAGAATGGTTAGAAGCATTCAGATTGGTAAGAACACGTGAATATAAGAAGGCGGTTACTGCATATGAAGATCTCTATCCCATATTGAATTATAACCAGTTCTTTTTGTTTAATTATGGAGCTGAACTTTCTGTAATGGGGAAGTATAAAAAAAGTGTAGAATTACTAAAAGAAGCAGAACCCAGACTTAACGATGCAGATTTGTATATTTATCTGGGTAATAGTTATGTTGGTCTGGGAGATCTGAAAAATGCTGCTCACTGTTTCAAAAAGGCATCTCTCATCATGTCTGTAAAATTTTATCCAAAGTATCGCCTGGTAAAAGTATATCTGACAATGAATGAGCATGAAAAAGCTCTTGATCTGGCCAGGGAAATAGTAAGTATGCCGGTTAAAATACCTTCGGAGATTATTACTAGTATAAGAAATGAGATGCAGGAGTTGGTGAATAATTCTTATGGTCTGAAATCAAATTAACGCTCCCCGGCACGCATCTGCCGCAGAAATACAAGAGGTGGAAAGTCGAAGGGTAGATAGGTAATCACCGTGCTTCGAATTCATTGTTCGCTGTAGTACGAAGTACATCGGTGAACGCTTAGCATGACTGAAAGTTAAAACATTCCTTTCATCGAAGTCAATCCGCTTTAGCGGCTGGAAGAAGTCAATCCAGTTTTGTTTTTTCCTGGATTAGCTTCGCTGAGCACTTCGTGGTTCCTGGTCTCCGCCCGATTGAACGAATTCAGTCGTTCGGGCGGGTCCACTATGCTTCGCCAGGGATGTCAATCCAAAAGAAAGGTATTGACATTCAGTGCGAAGACCTCAACTCCTCAACTCCTCAACTCCTCAACATCTCATCAGTAACTTCATTTAATCAATTCACCGGTTCATCAACTCATCAATTCACAAATTAACCAATTACACAGTTACACAGTTACACAAATAAACCTCCTCAACTCCTCAACATCTCATCAGTAACTTCATTTAATCGATTCACCAGTTAATCAATTCTTCAATTAATCAGTTCATCAGTTCATCAATTCAGTTCAACATCCTCCTTCCACTCGTTTACGCTGCGGTCTCCTCTTAATAGGAGGCTTGGCAATTTCAGTTGCAGTCGCGGGCTTATCATCAATTTCAGCATCTCCGCTGAGTGCCTTGCCTGCTGCTTTGCGAAACTGGTATTTTGCAATCTCTTCGTTTGCATTTACACTTGCCGGAGGCAGGGGATTCATAATCACTTCTGCCCAATAGTTCAATCCTCCTTCCATTACGTAGTTGTTCTCCCATCCCAGCTGACTTGTTATCATCCAGGCTTTCACCGCATCTACTGTGCCATTGGAATACAGAATATTCCTTTTTATATCCTGGTTCAGAATATCACGATACTCATCAGATAGAATGTCAGTAAGAGGAACATTGATGGCGTTTGGGAGACTGAATTTCTCATATTCATCTTGCGACCTGACATCGATCAATTGAAATTCAGGATCTTTTTGAATGATGATGTCAGCAACTTCTTCCGGACTGTAATAATGTACCCGGTTGTTTGCCTGTTCAAGCATTTCATGTGCGGTAAGCTTGTACGGAAGAGTAGTATTCTGTGGAACAGCGGCAATAATAAGTCCGAGTCCGATGAAAGCTAATGATAGAATTACTCTGGTATTCATTTCTTTAAATTTATTTCTTATTGATTAGTACTCAGGTTGTGGGAATTTTTTCTCGGCCCATTCTCCTGCCCAGAACATAGCCATAGCGGCCAGGATTACAAGCAGAGCAAACAAACCGTCAGATATATTTAATACTGTGCTGAGTTTTGGGAAACCCTGGAAGTTTGCTTTGTATAAACCCTCCCAGATGGGATATCCTTCAGTAAAAATGAATATTCCCAAAAACAGACCAACAACGAAAACCATACCGTCAATCTTACCAATAGATGCGGCACAGAAGCTTGTTTGGCTGGATTAATCTAAACCTGGTGTATATAAATCCTACTTACATGACATCGGCCATTCTTGGCGGAGTAATTATGGGAGTTGGTTTTATTATGGGTGGATTTTGCCCCGGAACAAGCTTCTGTGCCGCATCTATTGGTAAGATTGATGGTATGGTTT
>DAOUOU010000107.1 GCA_030626465.1 Bacteroidales bacterium | reverse complement strand
TTAATCCTTTAGATTAGCAAAGTATAAAATATTTTATTATTTCAACTTATTATAATGTTGAAATAGGGGGTTCTAGGGGGTATTCTGTCTCATCCTGAACTAGATTTATCCAAATTTTTTATCAGCCTTGATTACTCCCTTTGGTCATGAGCTAAAGGTTCTTTTTCTTCCTTTTCTCATCTAGAAACCGAACCACCGAAAGGCGGTGAGTTCATGAACACCATTGAAATAAAACAACATGTGAATAAAAAAGAAAGCCTTTCCGTTTGGGAACAGAACGATAGAAATTGCCATTGCGAAGGCATTATAAATAAAGAATGAACCACCTTGCTCCGCACGCTGCCGCTGAAGCTCATAGCGTAAGCGTCTGGAGCTATGCGCTTACGCGCCGGAGCACTATAGCGTGCAAGGCGCGAAGGCGATGCATAAGGACAAAAAGAAAGTTGTACTGTTATCCTTGTATATCTCTTACGTTACTCTTAAATTCAGATTATTTTAAAGAATAGAGCCAAATACTTTTTCGATAATATCAATACCCCATTGGAAAGGATCTTTACGAATCTTCTTTTCTTCCTCTCCCACCATATAAAATAATCCGTTAAGCGCTTTTTGAGTGGAGAATACACCTATATCGGTTTCTATCGCTCCGGGAAGATTTATGTTACCACCAAGTATATTTGCCAATTCAATTGCGGTCATTACATCTGCCCTGGTAACAAAAGAATTATACAGTGAGGTCAGATCATTCCACGCATCGTAAGCAGAAATATTACCAATTAAATCTTTATTGAGCGACAGGTTGATTTTTGGTGCATACACATCCGTTAACGGATCATATGTTTGAATTCGGAGGAATTCCGTTGCAGCAGTTGAATCAAATTCCGTATTTCCATTTCCGGCTCCTGGGACAGTACCATTTAGAATGTCCCAACCCTGGCCAATTGTAAGTGCTGAAATAGCATCCTTGAATATTGGTGCTGCATCTTTGGCTGCATCCTCAGCTGCTCTGTTTACAGCTAAAATAACCTTTCCAAAAGCATCCTCAAGACCAATCAGATCGCTGATGCCTCTTAATGTTGAATTACCATTAATAGAATTTCTAATATTTGAAGCTTCCTCGGGCAAAGGAATTTTTACAAAAACTTCATGCCCATGATAGTAACCATTCAGCAATGATAAGGTCCCTGAAGCTGAGTCAGCTCCAATTTCCAATGCCTTTTTTAATCCTTCAACAATATCTTCGGTAGTCAGACCATCCTCATCCAGATTCAGAATATCGCATGATGATACGAACAAAAGTGATGTGAAGAATAAAGTAATTATTTTCAGTCTCATGATGGTTTGTTTTGTATATAATATTTATTCTTTACGAAAAGATTACACTTTTGTTAAAAAAAAACCTGTGTAAATTACACAGGTACATATGTAAAACGGAATATATCCTTTTATTCACTCTCCTTAAACCCAAACATTATAGCAACACATCCGCTCGCCGGGTATTCAGACTCAGTATTACTATTAGGAACTTTTACTGTGATTTTTAGTTGTTGACTGGCCTCAAGTTGAAAATCCCAAACCCTGTCTTTATTATGTTCAGTATTATCGTATAATACGTTTTTATAGGCATCGATAACCTTAAATTCGATATCGGGAAGAGCATCAGATCCACATATAGCCAATCGATAATTCTGACCCGAATAAAATGTCTTATAGAGCTCGGCTTCTTCTCCTTCGGTTAGTATTGCAGCATGATAATTTCCATCATGTATATAAGGTATAAGCTCTAATTTACATATTTTTTTTGCAAAGCCTTTACATTGAGCTGAAGCAATATTATTTAGTAATGCCAACGCAAAAACCAGTGTTATCAGATAGTAAGTTCTTCTCATGATATCTGTTGTTTATTGTATAAAGCTTGTTCTAAGATTATCTACAACTAGCTGTAATTTCTTAAAGTCTTCCGGAGTTACGCTAACAGTGGTTTGAGATTTAAGAGTTGTGATGTTCGTTTCTTTGTTATCAATCGTTTCTGTCTGACTCGTCTGTACTTTTACTTTATCGAAAGCCTCTTTAAGCTCCTTTAATTCTGAGATCATATCGACTATATCTTCATTTTGCTCTCCGTTTTCATTTTCTTTATTGTCATCAAGCATCCTTTGAACAATATTGAAGGAAAGCTTTTGTTCTAATACTCTGTCAACCAGTTTATTATTCGTTATGTCTTTGTCTCCAATCAATTGAGTAGCAATATAGAGACCCTCGATCCAACCTCCAACAAGTACTATTGCAGCTACATCCGGCCTCCGTTGTTCCTTAAGATAAGAACTGGAATTTAAGAAAGTCTCTGAAATAATGTCCATGACAATATCCCTGTTTTGAAGATTTTCCTCCAGACGTGTCATTGTCTCACTATCAATAGCATCATTAATATCCAGACCTTCAGCCATTTCCTGTGCTGCAGTCATATAACTTATTGATGTTTGTGTCTGATCAAAGAGACTGGCAAAACTTAAGTCGGTTGTATAAATTCCCAGATTAAGTGCCAATGACTTGCTGGTAGTGTACTGAGAAACGTTATCCAGAGAGTTAAGCAGTTCTTCGTCGTACTCTGCACCTGCCGATTTGATAAGCATTGCTGTTTCGAGAGGAGAAGGTAAGGAATAAAAAATCTTCTTTGCTTTATCGATATCGTCAAAAATATCATCTTCAGTAACAAAGTCTTCAATACTAACATCCTTTGCTGACTTCTTTTTCCCCGTATTACAACTCACTATGACAAGTGATACAACAAAAATAGAAAGAAAAATTAAGGAATTGATAAAATGTTTTTTTGGCATCGGTTGATATTTTTAGGTTCTGTTTTTCCGCGAAAACCTTATGTTCGTAGTAAAATTAATATTTTTTTTTGATTTACAAAATTGAGTATTCACAGGCTCGAACTGCTTATTTACTTAATATTAAAAATTGACAATCTTATCTGTCAACAAAAATGAAATAAACCAATACATTGTTGCGTAAATCCTTGCAGACAATTTTATACATCCCATCCCGATAATCAATCCTGTCAAATCCGTATCCTGATACCAATAAGAAAACCACAACTACAAGGATTAGTCTTTTTATAACTATCATTTAAACAAAATTATTGATCTTACTCAGCGATGCAAAGTTAACAATCCGCATGTTTATAAATATAGATAAACCCATTGAAAAATTAACAGTTACCTGTTAAGAGCAGATTTAAAATATTTACATAAATCAGTCACTCCACATTCAGAACAAAGAGGTTTTCTGGCTTTGCAAACATACCTCCCGTGCAAAATCAACCAGTGATGCGCAAGGGGACGCAAGTCTTCTTTGATGTGTTTTGTTAGTTGTAATTCTGTTTGCAAAGGTGTTTTTGCATGGGTTGTAAGTCCGATACGGGCAGCAACCCGAAACACATGGGTGTCAACAGCTATATGGGGCAGATTAAACAGTACAGAAGCAATTACGTTTGCTGTTTTACGGCCAACACCTGGAAGCTTCTGAAGCAGATTTATATCTGCAGGCAATTCACCCTTAAAATCATTGACCAAGGTTTTAGCCATTCCGGTGAGATGTTTGGCTTTATTGTTTGGATAGGAACAACTCTTTATATACAGAAAGATATCTTCGGGAAAAGCCTTAGCCATATCATATACCGAAGGATAAGCTTCAAATAATGCAGGTGTGATCATATTCACCCTCTTATCTGTGCACTGGGCTGAGAGTATTACCGATACAATCAATTCATAAGGATCTGAATGGATGAGTTCAGTCTTTGCAACAGGACGATGCTTTTGAAAATAAGCTATGATTTTCTCGTATCTTTCTTTTTTAGTCATAAGGTTGGAATATGAAAAGCGAAAATAGAATTTTCAACCTTATTACGACAATTTTACAATAGATTTCAATAAGGAAGCATACAAGCTTTCAAAATATTTCTTATATTTGCACAGCAAACACTTGTTAATGAGATCATACAATACATATAGCTTTTTCTTCTTCTTTTACTTTAACAAAACAAGCTGAGGGGCTATACGTACGGATAAAGTATATATGAAAGTCCCGGAAAGCCGGGACTTTTTTTTTAATAACACTTTCAATTCACAAAGGATGAACTCAAAAAATACCAGACTTAAACGAATTGCAATACAAGGCGGTTATGGTGCATTTCATGAAATTGCAGCACATAAGTACTTTAAAGATAGTGATGTAGAAATCGTTCCGCGCAATACATTCAAAGATCTCTTCACAGCCCTGAAAGATGGTAAAGTAGACTATGGTATAACAGCCATTGAAAATTCACTTGCAGGAAGTATATTGCCCAATTACTCTCTCTTGCTCGATTCGAACATGAAAGTAATAGGCGAAGTATTTTTGCGAATAAGACAAAACCTTGTCGCATTAAAAGGGCAAAAATTATCCGACATCAAAGAAGTATTCTCGCATCCGATGGCCCTTTTGCAATGCCAGCAATTCTTTGAAGAGTACCCTGATATAAAACTTATTGATAGTATTGACACAGCCCTTAGTGCAAAAAAAATTGCCGAGGAAAATCTCATTGGAATAGCAGCCATTGGAAGTAAGCTGGCAGCTAAAAAATACAACCTGGAAATACTGGCAGAAAGTATAGAAACCAATAAGAGCAATTACACGCGGTTTCTTATTCTGGAAGACAAGAATGGCTCAGAATTTCATGATAAAAGTGTGAACAAATCATCCATTAGTTTTGCACTGGCTCATAAAATAGGTAGTCTTTCAAAGATACTGTCTATTTTTTCTTATTATGATATCAACCTGTCGAAGATTCAATCGATGCCACTTATTGGGCGCGACTGGGAATACCAGTTTTATATTGATGTGGAGTTCGACGATTATGATATGTATCGGCAAGCCGTTCATGCTGTTGAACCATTTACATCGAATGTTTGTATTCTTGGAGAGTATTATAAAGGAGAGGTGTACATTGATAAATAATAGTGAAATATAAAAGAATAAGTCATATGTATTGAACATTTTCAATTGTCAGGAATAAATAATCAATATAAAACATGAGTATACAACTTGATTTAGAACAATTTGTCTTCGAAAGAGTCCCGGATAAACGTCCGCTGGTACTGGCCGGTCCCTGCAGCGCGGAGACAGAGGAACAAGTAATGGAAACCGCTCATCAGTTGAAAGAAAGAGGATTTAAGATATACAGAGCTGGTATCTGGAAGCCGCGTACCAGGCCCAATACTTTTGAAGGAGTTGGAAAAAAAGGCTTACCGTGGCTTAAACGTGTGAAAGAAGAATTGGGTATGTACACGGCCACTGAGGTAGCAAATGCAAACCATGTATTTGAAGCTTTAAAATACGGAGTGGATATTTTTTGGCTGGGAGCGCGTACAACAGCCAATCCGTTTGCCGTACAGGAAATCGCTGACGCGCTCAACGGTGTAGAAATACCTGTTCTGATAAAAAATCCTGTAAATCCTGATGTTGAATTATGGATTGGTGCATTTGAGCGGATCAATCAGGCCGGAATAAAAAAACTCGCAGCTATTCATCGTGGTTTTTCAACATATGGTAAATCATTCTATCGTAATGATCCCCATTGGCAAATACCTATTGAGTTAAAAAGACAAATACCCGATCTTCCGCTATTGACTGATCCCAGTCATATCTGCGGCGACCGGGATTTATTGTTTGAGGTTTCACAGAAAGCAATGGACCTGAATTTTGAAGGACTAATCGTGGAAACTCATTGCAACCCCGATAAAGCACTAAGCGATGCTTCTCAACAGATCACTCCCGAGTCATTGAAGCAATTGCTCTCCAAATTGGTACTGAGAAAAGCGAATATTGATAATGCTGTAATTATGCAATCTTTAGACGATTTAAGAAACCAGATTGATACATTCGATGACAGACTCATGGAAATTATCGGGAACAGGATGAAAGTGGCTGATAAAATAGGTGTATATAAAAAAAAGAACAATATCACTATTCTGCAATCAACACGATGGAATGAACTGCTAAACCAGAGAATACAAAACGGAGAAAAGAAAGGACTCAGTGAGGATTTTATTATTAAAGTCTTTCGGGCTATTCACCAGGAATCTATCAACCATCAGACAAAAGTGATGAATGAATAGTTTTTATTAATTTCAGAACCTGATATTAACTTGTATTCTGTTTCATGAAAATCCTTGAAGTCAAAGCCGAATCGAATCGCTCAAAAATCCTGATAGGTGAAAAATTTTCGAACCTGAATAAGTATATTGAGGGACGAAAGACAATTATCCTTACAGATTCAAATATTCTTAAGTATTACAAAAAAGATTTGCCGGCAGGGATTCCTGTTATTGAAATGGGCCTGGGAGAAAAAAGCAAAACGATTGATACTGTTCATATGATAATGGGTAAGTTATTAGATTTGGAAGCAGACCGTACAAGTTTTCTTCTGGCGATAGGCGGAGGCATTGTATGTGATGTGGGAGGATTCGCTGCATCTATATACATGAGAGGCATTCCATTCGGATTTGTCTCAACTACACTTCTTTCACAAGTTGATGCCAGTGTGGGTGGTAAGAACGGAGTGAATTTAAAAGGGTTTAAAAACATGTTAGGGGTCTTCAACCAGCCTGAATTTGTTCTGTGTGACACCGGTATGTTTTCAACACTGGAAGAAGAAGAATTCCGATCTGGTTTTGCCGAGATCATTAAAGCCGGAGCAATTAAAAATGCCTCTCTTTTTAATTACTGCAAGAAAAATAACAGGGCTGCACTGAATCATCAAAAGGAAGTCATACTAAACATGATCTATGAATCAGTGAAAATTAAGGCCAGTGTTGTGAAAGTTGATGAAAGGGAAAAAGGAGAAAGACGGTTGCTGAATTTTGGGCATACCTTTGCTCATGCCCTTGAAAAAAAGACCGGTATGTTACATGGCAAAGCAGTAAGTATTGGTATGGTGATGGCTGCCAGAATTTCGAATGTATTAGGGATGATTTCCAGAGAGGAGGTGGATGATATCATTGGTGTTATCGAAAGTTATGGACTGCCAACGCAATCAGAAATGCCTGTTACAGATCTCTTTAGCGCAATGAAACAGGACAAGAAACGGATCGGCGACTCTATTCATCTTGTGTTGCTGGAAAAAATCGGTCATGCGGTAACACGGAAATTTAGCTATAACGAACTTCAAAACACAATCAATGATTTGCGTAGCGATATCGGATAAAAGCATAGAAAAGTGCCTGGCAATACTTGATGTTGTTGATATGGCTGAGATCCGGCTTGATTTAACGGATTTCGGCATCGAAGAGATCAACAGGATATTTGCCCATCCTACTCCTCAAGTAGCTACTTGCAGACCTGAAAAAAAAGGTCCACAAGACCAGTTGAAAAGACTAATTGCCGCAATCAGGGCAGGTGCCAGTTATGTGGATATTGAGGTCGAAGCAAGTAGAAAACAACGGGAAACCATTATAGATACAGCCCGGGAATACAGATGCAAAGTGATTATTTCATACCACAATTTTGAAGAAACACCTGGCCTGAGAGAATTGTATAAAATAGTAGACAAATGTTATGATCTGGGAGCAGATATAGCAAAAGTTGCCACCTATTCGAAATCAGGAGCAGATAGTGCCCGCTTGCTTTCCCTTTACAGCAATCAGAAGCCTTTGATCGCACTGGGCATGGGACATCATGGTAAGATCACCAGGATTGTTTCCCCCCTGCTTGGCGCCGAATTTACTTTTGCATCAATGGATGATGGAGAAGAGACCGCAGAAGGGCAGATCAAATACTCAAAATTGAAAGAGATAATTGGAAGGTTGAAAGATATTTAGGATGAGGCTAAGGTTGAGGAGAAGGAGAATTATAAAATTTACCTGAATAAAAACATTAGGAATGTAAAGCATTTACATACCCCCATGTTCCCCCTCATGAGAGGTGGATGAAAGGGGTTGCGTCAAGTATCACATCGTAAAACAATACAACAATGAACACCTTTGGTAAAATATTCAGAATCAGTATATTCGGGGAATCGCATGGAAATAGCGTGGGAGTTACACTGGATGGAGTACCTGCAGGTTTATCACTTGTTTTCAAAGACTTTTTCAATGATCTGAACAGGCGAAGAAGCGGTGCAAAAGGAACAACTCCGCGCAAGGAAGCTGATCTTCCAAAACTTATGAGTGGAGTATTTAACGATCATACTACCGGAGCTCCTCTGACGATTCTATTTGAAAATACCAATATACGTTCAAAAGATTACTCCAAGTTGCGGGAAACGCCCCGACCGGGTCATGCTGATTTCGTTGCTGCGAAGAAATATAGCGGATTTGAAGACTACAGAGGTGGCGGCCATTTTTCGGGCCGGTTGACACTTGGATTGGTTGCTGCAGGCGTAATTGCCAAGAAATTAATCGGAGCCATTCAAATCAAAGCCAGATTAATTGAAGCCGGTGGAACCAGTGAGATAGAAGCTGCCATTGATAAAGTTATTGAAGAACAGGATTCCATCGGAGGGATCGTGGAATGCCGGATCAATGGCTTACCTGTTGGACTGGGAGAACCCTTTTTCGATTCTGTGGAATCTGCTATAAGTCATATGGCCTTTTCCATCCCTGCAATAAAAGGCGTCGAATTTGGCTCAGGGTTTAATGCCGCTAAAATGAAAGGCAGTGAACATAATGACAATATTATCAGTATGGATGGGAAAACCGAAACCAATAATGCAGGTGGTATCAACGGAGGCATTACAAACGGAAATGAACTTGTATTCCGCATTGCTGTTAAACCTACATCCAGTACATCAAAGAAGCAACGTACAATGAATATAAAAACAGGAAAACTGGATAACCTGGAGGTACAGGGCAGGCATGATGCATGCATTGCACTCAGGGTTCCGGTTGTACTGGAAGCTGTCACAGCTATTGTGCTTGCTGACTTTATGATGCAGGAACATAAAATCCCTGGAATCATAATAAATAAGATGGAGAAAAAATGAAAAAGATACTGATACTGGGTGCAGGCAGGATGGGTTCATGGCTGGTTGAATCTTTGTGCCTCGACTATGAAGTAGGTGTATACGATAAGGACAGGTCCAAGTTGAAATACCTCTTCAACAGTCATCGTTTGCTTTCATTTGAAGAGATACGGGAGTTTGATCCTGAAATGGTGATCAATGCAGTAAGCCTCCGGCATACGGTTGAAGCATTTAAGGAATTATTACCCTGTATTTC
>DAOUOU010000134.1 GCA_030626465.1 Bacteroidales bacterium | reverse complement strand
GAAATCAATTCTCCTTTATTCATATGTCTGGTAAAATTAAGTTTAACTTAATGGCAAGATAATAAATATTATTTAACATACTCCCTAAAAATGCAACTAATCACAATTATAGCATGATTTTGTGCAAATTATTGACAAGATTTTCCAAAACCAAAATTTCTGCATATTTGTTTTATACTAATTATACTTCTATCTCGTCTCCCATGGCAGGAATGATTATATTTTTAAATCCATGTTCTTCGAGAATGGTTTTAAACATTTCACCCTACCAGGCAAATATGTTATGTAGATCGTTTATAATACAAGGATTGAATTTACAATAAAAAATCTTCAAATGTTTAAGTTTTACTATTGAATATCAATCATTTAAATAAACGGGGAAAGTTAGAACCCTTCTCTTATTTTTTCGTATAATCTCGAAACTGCCACTAAACAAATAAAGCGTTATGAAAACAGGAAAAATACTCTTCGTACTGGCCATGTTGATTGTTTTTTCGGGTTTATCGGGATGTAGTTCAGGCAAAGAAGTGTCTCAGCGCAGAAATCTGATGATGCCTCAAAAATCAGAGCTGCCCCGCAATTCCAAATATACTCCAGCGAAGAAGAAAAAAACATACCAGCCCAGGAAACATAAAAATATAAATAAAAAGAAAAAGACCAAGAAACGCTATTAGTCCGAATCTATTTGTATAGATGAAAATCAACAGGTATTACCATCGAGACTTTTACGGGTTTGCCTCGTTGCTTTCCGGGTTGCCATGGAGGCGAATTTTTAATTACACGCAATACTTCCTGATCAAATGAAGAATGGATGCTTTTCAATACAATCATATCTGTTAAATTACCGGATTTATCGATGGTAAACTGCACATAAGTTCGACCGGAAATATTATTTTCCAAAGCCACCCGGGGGTATTCCAGGTTCTCCTGAACATATTTTCTGAATGCCTGTATACCTTCATCCCGGAACTGAGGCATTTCCTCTACCACAATAAAAAGATCATCGTCAGTGTATTCTTCTTCGGGCATTTCAAGTTCGATATGTTCAGGTGGCCGACTCATCACAACATAGGGATAACTTAAATGGGATCTTAATACACCTCGATCAGTATTCGAAATTAAATCAGAGTTAAAATCCTCTTTATCAGTATTTTGCGCATACACTTGTGCGTGATTTATTCGGGCAACCGGTATACCTGACTCTCTGTTATCGATATCAGCAACATAATCTTTACGTGCTGTCTCATCGTTTTCGATAAAATTTTCTTTATTATAAGATATTATACGAATATCCATTTGAGCAATTGCAGTATCCAGACTGGTACCCCGATTAACAACCTCGGTCAGGAATTCCTGACGCATATCTCTTTGCAGAAGAATAATCCATGCTATGCCCACCAACAATAAAACAGAAGCTGCAACAGAGCTGATACCCATGAATGATCTCTTTGAATGATAAATGGCCTTACCTTTTTTCACATTCCATTTCGTTGTCAGTTCAGTAATCCCTTTTCTAAAATCTTCTGCTCCTCTAAAATACCTGGCCCCCTCCATGGCTTCCCTGCAAAGTGAGCACGACTCAAGGTGGTCATTTACCAGTTTGATTTCCTCAGGTAACATATCACCTTTTATATACCAGAAAATGGCATCTTTTGAAATGCATCCATGGCTTGCAAATAATGCTCTATTTCGAGTTTTGTTTGTCATCCTTCAGGTTTAATCAGTATTTTCAGATTTCTTTTCCCGTTCTGTATATGACTCTTAACCTGTTTCAGCGTGTACCCGGTTTCCAGAGCAATTGCTTTGTACGACATATTTTGAAAATACATCATTTCCAAACACTTGCGCTGACTTTTCTTTAGCTGATCAAGAAAACCAGCCAGGTTTTTATCACTGTTGTCTTCTTCGTATTCAGGATGCAAAATAATCTTATTTTCCACATCAGCTTGCAAAAATAATTCAACCTCACTCAATTCTGTCTCTCTTTTTTTCTTTCGAAGCTGCATCAGGCAATGATTGCGTGTAACTTTATAAAGCCAGGCCTTGAAGTTTATAATAGTAAATTTCAATAGCTTTTCCTCCAGCATTTCGAAAATCTCCATCACAGAGTCTTTTGCTTGCTCCTCATTTTTATAATACCTCATGCATACAGCAAAAACCAGGTGCATGTACCTGTTAAAAAATTCTCCGATTATATCCTTATCCTTTACTTTTCTGTACTGCTCAACCAAATCTATATCATACGCTTCTGAAAAGCGCTTAGCCGGAAGCTTTATGGTAATAAACCTTTGGTTCACAACTATAGGTGGTATTATTCCTCCTACTACGGACGCAACAATCGGGCCAGACCCTTCAGAATTTTTGTCAGGCAGGAACAGATAAAAAGTTCACAATTTTTTATGGAATTATT
Organism: Bacteroidales bacterium; assembly: GCA_030626465.1. Classification (GTDB taxonomy): domain Bacteria; phylum Bacteroidota; class Bacteroidia; order Bacteroidales; family UBA10428; genus UBA10428. Next base: position 5,243 of record DAOUOU010000134.1, on the reverse strand, counting down.
ATTCTTTATGCATCCTTTAATTGAACAACGAATGTTAAACCAAAATTTGAAAGTTATGGTCTCAAAAAAGTCAAATAAAGCAAACCTTGAGAAGAAAAGACTATTGTTCTTCGAAATAGGATTAACAATTGCTCTGGCAATAGCGCTTGCAGCATTTGAGTGGTCTCCTGATGAAACAAACCATGGTGATTTTATTGTTCGTGCCGATGATAATATAATTGAGGAATTGGAAATTGATATCACACGTATTGAGAAAAAGACTGAGATGAAAAAGCCAAAGGCTATTAAAATTGAAATCGTGTTGGATGATCCCGCTATTCCGGATGATCCAATTGATTTTAACGTAGATATCGGTACCACAGATGGAATACCTGAATTTCCTTACTTTGAGGAAATTGAAGAGCCACTGGACACTATAATCTACATAATTTCAGAAAAAATGCCTCAGTACAGAAATGGAGGATTGGCCAATTTTCGTGATCATATTCAGGAAATAGTTAAGTATCCCCAGGCTGCCATAGAACTTCAACTTGAAGGCACGGTATATGTGACATTTGTCGTGGACAGGAGTGGGTATGTTGCCGGTATTCATATTCTTCGTGGTATCGATCCTCTCCTCGACAATGAGGTAATGGCGGCCATTGAACAATCGGAACGATGGAGACCCGGCTTACAAACAGGTCAACCCGTTAATGTGGCTATGTCTATGCCTGTTGTTTTTAGGTTGCAGTGATTTATTTCACTGCAATTTTTTTAATTATTCATCAGAATATCATTGAATGATCATCGAGCCTGATGTATGTTTCCCTCCTTAATCCATAGTACCTTTTTCATTCTTAGGATTGATTTCAAATTAAAATCATAAAACCAACGCATGAACAATTAATACGTTAGATGCATTTTGCATATTAAATTCTGTTGGAAAGGGTAACTTCTTAAGAATACCATCTGTTATGATGGTCTTTTGTATTAGTAGTTGACTATCCCTAAAACCATAAGAGGTAAGATGAATTTGGAAATTATGATAATTTGTTGATAAAAATCACCTTACACGAAATTTATCCATTAGCAAAATTGTTATTATTGCCAGACTGATATGTTACGCATTTACAGTCTCATACTCACAATTAGTCTCTGTTGCGGTGTCGCCAGAGCGAATAAAAACTATGATACCGATAGTTTTAAAACAGGGAGCAGTCGTGCCAACATGCAAGACAGCGTAGATTACTTATTGCATCTGGCTTTAGCTTCAATAGATGACAATCCCTCAAAAGCCTTTCTGATTGCCTCTAAAGCAAAGCAAATTTCAAAACAGAATAAATGGGATAAAAAAGAAGCACTGGCAAATAAATACATGGGTGAATCCAAAATTGAACTGGAGGATTTTTATGAGGCTAAAAAGTACCTGATCGACGCATTGGATTTTTACAACAATGAAACACCCGGTATGACAGGTGAAATATATTTTCTGCTTGGAAAAGCTAACTATTATCTGGCAGAATATCATCAGGCCAATCTTAACTATCGGTCAGCAATGGCTCTTTTTGAAAGTTTAGGAAATGTTAAAAATGTTGCCAAAGTGCTGCAGAATATTGGTTTGATCCATCATAACCTTAAAGATTTAGAAAAGGCATCTTATTATTATAACAGGGCGTTAGAGATTAATAAAGAAATACAAAATGACACGAATATAGCCGGATTGTATCAGAACCTGGGTATCATTTACTATCAAAACGATGATCATGCAAAGGCCTTGGATTATTACGAAAGATCTATCCACATGTACCAGAAATTATCAGATACACAAAATATAGCCACAACCTTTAGTAACATTGGCCTTATTCAGCTAAATCAGGGAGAATATGATAAAGCTTTCAAAAGCTTTAAAAAATCAATGGAATACTTCGATAGAATCGATTATAAACTTGGCCGCATGTGGACCCTGCATAATATGGGCACAGCCAAGCTCTACCAGATAGACTATATCAATTCCGGTCAATATTATCATAGTAGTCTTGAGAAAGCCATAAAATTGAACAATCCTGAAGGAATCATGTCGAACCTGGATGCCCTTACGGAACTATCAGAGCAAACCGGAGACTACAAAAGTGCCTTTGCTTATTACCTGGATTATACATTGCTGCGCGATTCTATTCACTCCAACGAATCGAAAGAAAAAATAGCAGAACTTGAAGCTCTTTATAATATGGAGGCCCAGGAAAATCAAATTATAGAGTCAAATGTGGAACTTAAAAGACAAAAAACACAAAAAATTGCGATGTTAATCGTATTAATTCTGCTTCTAACAACTTTAATCATCATTTACATTGCTTACAGGCAAAAGAAAGCTTCAGAAATAAAAATAGTCTCACACAAACTTGATCTGGAAAATACCTTGTTCGAGAAAACCATAGAACTGGAAAACGAAATTACCGAGCGTAAGGTGGCAGAAGAATCTGATAAACTGAAATCAGCTTTTCTGGCAAATATGTCGCATGAATTAAGAACTCCTATGAATGCGATAATTGCATTTACGAATTTTCTTAAGGATTCTGATTTAGCCGATAACAAAAGAGATGAATTCCTCGAACACATTACAACAGCAGGTGACAGCTTGTTGAGGTTGATCGATGATATTATTGATACGGCCAAGATTGAAGCCAAACAATTAAAAATTTCAATCAATCCGGTCAATATTTCCCGACTGATAAAAGAAACTCAGAGAGTTTATAATAAGCTTAAAGTCAAAAACAACTATACTGCTGATCTTATTCTTCATATCGATAGCCAGAAAGACTATATAATCAATACTGACTCAATCCGGGTGAAGCAAATTTTAAACAATCTTCTGGAAAATGCCTTCAAGTATACAAAAAAGGGAACTATTGAATTCGGATTTACACACATTGATGATTTTATCAAATTTTATGTGAAAGATACGGGTGTAGGAATTCCCGAAGAAAAGCAGGCTATAATCTTTGAGCGTTTTTCACAGATCGAGACCGATTTAAACAGGAAGTACGGCGGAACAGGTCTTGGCCTGACGATTTCAAAAAACTTATCAGAGTTGCTGGGTGGGCACCTCTGGGTGGAATCAACATCCGGAAAAGGCAGTACTTTTTATATGCAGATTCCCGCAAGCGGCCTAAGACATGTTGACGTTGCAAAAGAAAAATCCGTTATTTCTAATCCTCTGATAAACAAGGATTACAACTGGGAATCGAAAACCATACTTATTGCAGAAGATGAAGAACTCAACTACAAAGTCCTCGATTCGTGTCTTGCCAAAACCAAAGCCAGAATCATTCGTGCTATTGATGGAGAAGAAGCAGTAGAGATTTGCAGGAATGAGAAAATTGATATAGTTCTTATGGATATCCAGATGCCTGTTATGGACGGTTATCAGGCTACATACGAAATAAAAAAGATTAATAACAATATGCCTGTCATTGCACAAACTTCTTATGTAATGGCAAATGAAAAAGAAAAATGCCTCGATGCCGGATGCGATGATTATATTACCAAACCTCTGGATCTCGAAACACTCTTATCTAAAATAAGCATTTATCTCAACCAACAGTAATACTATTCAGGTTACATGATTTATTCCGGAGTATGAGGTTGCTATCACTCATTTTTTGTATCTTTTATATCAAATTAACATTCAAGTGAAGGACATGAACAAAAAACCAGTAGTATCGGTAGTTATTATTCTTGCAGTATTCGTTGTTATCCTTTTTGCAATCAAATCACCCATTTCCCGCTCAATAAATGAAAAAGGCTTAAACAGCTATCATGCCAACGAATATCAGCTTGCTGAGAAATATTTTAGAAAAGCACTTCTCTGGAAAAGGACCTCATCAGTTGCGATGATCAACCTTATCAAGTCTCAGCTTGCACAGGAGAAAACAACGGATGCTCGAAAGGTACTGGAGAAATTAAAAAAAATAATCCCGCCACAGGCTGAAACCTTTGGATTAGAAGGTCAATTGCTGGTTATGGAGGATCAATTTGAAGCATCAATTTCCTTTCTGAACCAGGCAATAGAAAGAGATAGTCTTCTCTCGTACGCCTATTATTATAGAGGTATTGCCCGGGCTAACCTGAACGATCTTGATGGGGCAGCCGGCGATTATCTAACAGCTCAGAAATTAGATCAGGCAAATATTGATGCTCTGAAAAAGGGAGCTATTGTACTAAGCAAACTGGAAAATTTTGAAGCTGCCATTGAAAGTTATAACAAACTGCTCGAATTAGATCCCTCTAATACCGATGCCTTTTTAAACAGGGGAAGTTTTAAAATGAAAATTTTCGATTATCCAGGTGCTATTGATGATTTTACAAGCGCAATTTCACTTGATGATAAACAGGCAGAAGCATATTTTAACAGGGGAAAATCGTATGCGAATGCTGAAGCCTACGAAAAAGCGATAACTGATTTCAATAAGGCTGCACAACTGAATTATAATATAGCAGGCTCCAATTACAATTCCGGCCTGGCTTCCCTTCGATTAAACCAACCGCAGGAGGCAAAGAAATATCTGTCCAAGGCATTGAAAAGCGATACAGAATCGAAACACTCCGGCAACGCATATCATTTATTAGGCGTAATGGAAATGATGCAAAACAAGAACGGTGATGCAATCGATTATTTTGACAAAGCCATTGAAATTGATCCTACCTATGCCGATGCCTTTTACAACAGGGGAATTGCATACGGACTTCTCCAAAAGCCACAGAAAGCTCTTAATGATCTGAATAAGTGCCTTGAACTGGGCAAGAATTCATCTGATGTATATTTTGCCATGGGAGTTCAGAAAATAAACCTTAACGATTTTGCATCGGGTTGCAAAGATCTTCGAACTGCCGCTGATATGGGAAATAAGCAGGCTTCTGATATGAGTAAACGATACTGCAAACAACATTAGGATATGAATAAATACATACTTTTATTATTTACTGTTGCTATTGTTCAGAATAGTTTATGGGCTCAAAATGATAGTATCATTGCAGAAAACATGTACAAGCATAAGATCCGTAATGGTTCAAGAACTGCAATCAAGCAAATAACAGGGCAACGAACATACGATCTTCAGGGGAAAATGATCAGACAGATCTATTTTAAGGATTCGCTGATGAATGTTGAAAAATATACCGTCTACTTTTATAATGAAGATCAGCTGGTTTCAAAAGAGACTTTTGACGAACGTGACTCTGTGATAGAGATAAAAAGATACAAGTAT
>DAOUOU010000223.1 GCA_030626465.1 Bacteroidales bacterium | reverse complement strand
CCATCCGTTGGTGAATGTTACGTTTGAAACGTCACCAATACGTTCAATCCTCTCAGGGGCAATTAAGTATCCTGCCGGACGGCGAATTACTATTGAAGGATCTTTAAGGTCGGTCATAAAGGCATACAAAACGTATCGCAGACCGGCAGCTGTATTCCTCACACCATGTGCCAGTTGCAACCAGCCTTTGTCCGTTTTGACGGGTGCTGGTCCTAAACCGTTCTTAACTTCCATTATTGTATGGTATATTTTCGGGTCAATGATCTTTTCTTCCAGCACTTCTGCTCTCTCCATACTGTCCGTGAACCCAAATCCGATACCGCCTCCCGATCCGGTCTCAATAAATCCATCTTGCGGACGAGTATACAGGGCATATTTACCACCAATGAACTCAGGATGTAATACCACATTTCTCTGCTGACCGGAATGACTAATAAGGTCAGGAAGTCGTTCCCAGGTGATTAGATCTTTTGTTCGGGCAATACCACATTTCGCTATGGCAGCTGATGTGTCTTCATCGAGTGCATCAGCGTCATGACGCTCGGTACAGAACAAACCATACATCCATCCGTCTTCGTGTTCAACGATGCGCATATCATAGACATTCGTATCCGGATCTTCCGTTTCAGGCATTGTGACGGGGCTGTCCCAAAAACGAAAGTTATCAATTCCGTTATTGCTTTCTGCCACGGCAAAAAAAGATTTTCTGTCGACAGCTTCGACTCTTACAATGAGCAGGTATTTACCATCTATTTTGATAGCGCCTGCATTAAAGGTAGCGTTTATCCCAAGCCTTTCCATCAGGAAAGGATTTGTTTCAGGATCCAGATCGTACCGCCAGTGAATTGGAGCATGAGCAGCCGTTAGAATTGGATATTTATAACGTTGAATAACACCGTTTGTCTCTGGTATTGGTTCGTTTCTCCTTTTTAATAATAATTCATGTTTACTTCTTAGTTTCTTTAGTCTGTCTTCAAAAGTTTCCATACTATATTTTTAGCAAAAATTTTACAAAACCATTTATGTATCGCTGTTAACATATTTAAGTTTATCCCACCAGGTTTTTTTCATGATCATACCCAGTACTATAATAAGAACAGAAAACAGGATAATCCCATTCTTTTTCATCAGAACGATATAAATTGGCAGTGCCACCAATCCTATCTGAATAGCAATCCCAAGAAAAACATTGAGCATATCTCTTCCAAAGTTTTTATTGGCTCTAAATCGCAGATCTTCTTTTTCAACCAGTTCCCTGATGGGTTTCCAGAATCCCCATGGACGTATCTGTCTGTAAAAACTTTTCAAAGTCTCTTCATCAGTTGGCGGGGCTGTATATGTTCCCAGGACACATCCGGCTACAGATATCGCCAGTATCAGGGGAAAGTAGTACAGATCAAGCGTTTCACTAAAAACATACGGAAAAACCAGTGCAGGTATAATGCCTGCCACCATGCCCCAGAAAAAGCCATGACCATTAAATCTCCACCAGTACCATTTTAATACGTTCGAGGCTACATAACTTCCGTACAACGCTGAAACGATCCACTGTAAAATGCTATTTACATCGAGGGCAAAAATCCCGAATATAATGCTTACAACAACAACTATAATCCCTGTAAGATAATTTGAAATGCTGATTTGCCGGTTGGTGGCTTTTGGTTTGATATACCTGAGGTAAATATCATTCACCAGGTATGCTTGTGCTGCATTCAAAGTTCCTGCAAAGGTTGACATGAATGCAGCAAGCAGGCCAGCAAGCAATAGTCCGAGCAAACCAACGGGAACAAATTCGTTAATTGCTGATGGAAGAACCTGCTCAAAATCGATCCGTCCTCCTGATATAAGGTCAAGCTTTTCATAAAAAAGTAATCCAAGTACAGCGAATCCTGCTATCATAAGATAACGTACCGGCATAAGCACAACAGATACAAATCCGCTCATTTTTGCTGCATCAGAAGGTGATCTCGTAGAAAGAATTTTTTGCATATCGTAATTAGGAGCCGGTCCGGCCATACTAACTAAGATCCCTTTGAATAGCATCATCATGAAGAATACAGTAAACAGGGAATAGCCATCGCTGGCTATTTTATCATTTACTTCGGGGATTATTTGACTCCAGTCGAGAGTGAGTTTCCAGCCAAACAACGGACTTCCCCAGTTTTCAGGCACTACAAGACTATTACCGGAAAGAGCTATCATGGCTATAACAGCAATGGCTATTGATGAGATAGTCATAATGGTATATTGAACAACATCTGCCCATACAATACTCGTCATCCCTCCTAATACTGAGTAAAAAACCGCAAAAAGAGTAAAGACGACACCATAAAAATGAGGAACATACGCTTCGGGAAGGTTAAATGGAAGATATGGTGAGATCACCTCCCAGGGGATAAATATTTCAACAAATTTACCCAGACCAATGAATCCATAAGCCAGATAGCCCAGGCACATTATAAGTGCAAATACCACTACAACTGTGTGAGATAAGGTACTGCCATTCTTTGAACCAAACCGTGTACGAATCCATTCAGCTCCTGTTGTCACATTTGATCGTCTGAGCCATATCGACAGAAATACCATTAGAAACACCTGGTTAAAGATGGGCCATAACCAGGGAATCCAAATACTCTTCAGTCCGTAAACAAAGGCAAGGGTAACCAGCCACATAGTACCTGAGATATCGAACATTCCTGATGCATTTGATAATCCGAGCATGTACCACGGCAGGATGTTGCCTCCAAGCAAATAAGCAGATTTATTCTTCTGTGCTTTTTTCTTTAGGACTAATCCGATAATAATTGTAGACAGAAGATAAACTGCAACAATCGAAATATCAAGAAATTGTAGCTTCATGGACGATGATGGATATCTGACTGAATGACTTTTCCTATAAAATGGCCAAATATAACAAGACTTTTTAAAATGCTTTTTTGGCCTGGTTAATGTTCACTAAATAAGTCTGTTTAGAATAGAAGTTAGTCTTAGAAATCATAAATTACACGAGTCATTTTCTGCTGAAACGATCAAAAATGCAGTGAGTTTTTTTTCATTTATTGATCGAATTAGAAAAATTTGCCTGGAAATGCTTTATTAACCGGGAGTGGATTTCAATCAGATCCTGATAATTTGACTCAAAAATTTGAACTTTACCTGATAAAAACTCTGAATTATTCAATTGTGATGGAGAGATGGTTAAAAGATCCTTGATACATTCAACAGATTTTGTCAGAATAGCCAGCAATGAATCGGACATTTTTAAAAAATCGCTTGAAAAACTGTTTTTTTCTTCTTCAATAACCTGACGGAGATTACCGGACTTTGCTTTTATCTCGTTCCCAACTTTCTCCAGAATCATCAGGTCAGGTTTGCTTATTCGATTATATTCCGAAAGCTGTTTCTGGAGTATTTGGATTTCATTCAAGCCTTTCCGGGAACTGTTCCTTACTGCAATTACTACTCCAATAATTTTCTTAAAAGTCTTTATTTTCCTTTCATTTTTGTGAAATTCTTTTCTTATATCTTCGTTAAGCGGAATTTTTTTTCTGCTGGTT
>DAOUOU010000209.1 GCA_030626465.1 Bacteroidales bacterium | reverse complement strand
TGATAGCCAATTTCCTTCAGTCGGCCACCTTGCTTGGAGATGCATGCAAAGCCTTTAACGATAATTGTGCCATTGGCATTGAACCTAACCATTCCAGAATCAAATCACATCTCGATAATTCTTTAATGCTGGTGACAGCTCTGAATACACATATTGGTTACGACAATGCAGCCAAAATAGCCAAAAAAGCGCATAAAGAAGGAAAAACTCTTAAAGAAGCTGCAATAGAATTAGGATTACTTACTTCCGAACAGTTTGATGAATGGGTAGTGCCTTCGAAGATGACTGGCTCGCTCGACTAAATATAATATTATGAAACAACTACTTCCAGTATTCCTTACTTTTCTGATGACAGTTTCCTTCGGTCAGGAAAAATTTATGTCACTTTGTTTTATTAGTGCAATCCCGTTAGGAGACTTTGCAGCCAATGAAAATCTCAGATCAAATGGGTTTGCCTATACAGGTTATGGAGGCGAATATACCGGTGTTTATTTTTTGACCGAATATATCGGTTTTGGTGGCAATATCAAATTTATTTCCAACACCGTTGATAACAATACGGCTCAAAGATTACTCAGAGAAGAAATTCCCGATGATATTCCTGATGATATTGCTGAATTCGGTATAGGACTCTGGAAACAAGTTTCTTTTGCTGCAGGTCCTTATTTTTCGCTTCCATTGTCAAGAATCAGTCTGGATGCATATACTCTTATAGGGTTAAACTTTGTGATGCCACCAGCTATGGAAGTATCAGCCACAATAGATGAAGATTCTTATTATAGAAGATTATCGGTTCAAACAGTTAGTTATGTCTTAGATCTTGGAATTGCTCTTAGGTATCACATGAATGATAATTATTCGATACGTTTTTTCTCTGGCTACTCTCAGTCAAAATCAAAGGGTAAAATCAGTGAAGAGCTTGACCTGGAGGGACCGGATAATTCTGATGTCGTGGAAACTGACCAGTCAATTACCATACAAACTGTTAACCTGGGAATTGGTATTGTTTACCGACTCTGAAATACTCATCTCAAAAGATAAACCCTGGTGAAAAGAGAAAAACTATTTGCGGAATTTTCTCCTAATACTACTAAACAATGGGAGGAGAAGATAAAAGAGGATTTGAAAGGTGCCAGTTATGAAAAGAAACTGATCTGGAATACAAATGAAGGCTTTAAGATAAGCCCCTATTACAGGGATGAAGACCTGAAGAATATAAATTACCTTGATGCTCTTCCTGGAGAATTTCCCTATAGCAGAGGGAATATGAAAAAAACAAGAGCTTGGGAGATAAGACAGGATATTCCCCTGGATGATATCCGGACGGCAAATCAAAAAGCATTGTTTATTCTTGACAGGGGCGTCACCTCATTAGGCTTTATCACTAATCCTGATAAGAGAAAATCTCCCTTAAGGAGCCAGGAAGATTTTTCGCAATTGATGAAGGATATTCTCTTTGATCGTATTGGTGTACACTTCATATGTTGTAATAAAGCACCTGAGATTTTAGAATACCTGTGCAAAGAAGTTGAACTGAGAAAAGCTGAACCATCCAGGGTTTCTGGCTCTGTAGATTTTGATCCGCTCGGATACCTGACTACAAGCGGAAATTATTATAATAATGAAGATTCCGATTTCCAGGCTTTGCGAAATTTAATTCGCCTGGCTAAAGAAAAGCTTTCCAATTATAAGGTACTTGGAATCAACGGGTATTTTTTTAACCACGCAGGAGCAACTGTAGTTCAGGAATTAGGATACAGTATGGCAATGGCAAGCGATTATCTTACCAGATTAATAAATACCGGAATTGATTTGGATACAGTTTGTCACCACATACAATTTAATTTCGGTATTGGCCCCAGTTACTTTATGGAAATAGCAAAAATCCGTGCATCCCGTTTTCTATGGGCTCAAATTGTGGAAGCTTATCAGCCTGGGATTGAAAAATCAAAACAGGCCTATATACACTCCATAACTTCAAGGTGGAATCAGACAATATACGATCCTTATGTAAATGTTCTTCGTGCAACAACCGAATCGATGGCTGCAATTCTTGGAGGTACTGACTCGCTGGTTGTAAGGCCATTTACCTGTGCATACAGCCCCACTACCAGTTTTTCAGGCAGATTAGCAAGAAATATTCAGATCATTCTTGGTGAAGAAGCTTACCTGGGGAAGGTTATTGATCCTTCCGCAGGTTCTTATTATATAGAAAACCTTACCAATTCAATTATTGAAAAGGCATGGAAGATCTTTCTGAGAGTGGAAGAAGAGGGAGGCTATCTGGAAGCTATTAAAAAAGGAATTATACAATCGGATATCAAAACAACTGCAGAGAACCGAAGTGAGGCAATTGCCATGAGAAAAGAGATTTCACTTGGTACAAATCAATACCCAAATTTCAATGAATCCGTTGTAAAGGAAGTAGTACATGATATTGCCTTCCCTCCGGTAAAACCGGAAAAATTCAAAGTAATGCCTATACGACAATACCGTGGATCGATGGATTTTGAGCGCTTGCGGTTGGCGGTTGAAAATCATCCTGAAGGAAAACCAAAGGTATTCATACTCACATATGGTGATCATATTATGCGAAGAGCCCGAGCGACATTTGCCTGTAATTTCTTTGCCGGTGCAGGATACGAAATTATTGACAATCAAGGGTTTGCAACAGCCGAAGAAGGAGTAAAATCTGCCCTTGCTGTCAAAGCCAGTATAGTTGTTCTTTGCAGTAGCGATGAGGAGTATTCCAAACTGGGGCCCGCTGTATATGCCCTTCTTAAGAACAAGGCCATTCTGGTAGTGGCTGGTGCACCGGAATGTATGCAGGAACTTAAATCACAGGGTGTTGAGAATTTCATTCACCTGCGTTCGAATATGATTGAAACACTAATAAGATACCATAAGAAATTAGGAATTAACATGTAAGAAATGAGAGCTAAATATTCGTTTTCCTCCCTGCTTATTTTTTTATTTACAGTTTGTGTTTTGGCTGTAGATCCTCTACATATTTACAATAGAAATACTATTTCGTTGCATGGAGAATGGAATATAATTGTCGACCCATACGAAAACGGTTATTATAATTATAGATGGGAAGCTTATGATGAGCAGGAATCAGGGTCTATGGGTTATTATGGCAATAAAAAAATGGAATCACCTTCTGATCTCATAGAATACAATTTCGATAAATCACCTGTTCTCCATGTTCCCGGCGACTGGAATACCCAGGATCCGAAGTATTATTATTACGAAGGAACCATCTGGTACCGTAAAATATTTGATAAACCACAGATGGAAGAAGGAAATAGAGCCTTTCTTTATTTCGGAGCTGTGAATTACAGGGCTGATGTATATCTGAATACTAAAAAACTGGGTACGCATACCGGAGGTTTTACCCCTTTTCATTTCGAGATCACTGATTTTCTAGAAGATGAAAATACCCTTGTAGTAAAGGTTGACAATAAACGCCTGAAAGAGGCTGTCCCGACCTTAAATACCGATTGGTGGAACTATGGTGGAATTACACGTGATGTTAAAATTTTGGTAGTACCGCCTTCGTTTATCAGAGATTACAGTATTCACCTTGAATCAACCGATACAAAAAAAATTTCCGGTAAACTGTTTTTAGATGGTATTGCAACCAAAGAAAAAGTGCGGATCTCAATTCCTGAGCTTGGGATTCGAGCAAAAGTCAATGCCCGCAACAATGATGAGTTTTCATTTCATGTAAAAGAAGCTGAATTGTGGTCACCGGAAAATCCCAGGTTGTACAGGATAGAGATCACTTACGGAGATGATAAACTAACAGACACTGTTGGCTTCAGAACTGTTTCTGTCAGAGATAAAGAAATACTTCTGAATAATAAACATGTCTTTCTGCGTGGGATCTCCATTCATGAAGAATTTGCCTCTCAGGGAGGAGGACGGGTAAACGAAAAATGGAAAGCAGAACAAATACTTGACTGGGCAAAAGAACTTGGCTGCAATTTTATTCGTCTTGCACATTACCCCCATAATGAAGATATGGTGCGTTTAGCTGAGAGAAAAGGTATTATGGTCTGGTCAGAAATTCCGGTGTATTGGACCATAGAGTGGGAAAATGAAGAAACTTTCCAGAATGCCAAAAATCAATTGGCAGAGAATATCCTCCGAGACAGGAACAGGGCTAATGTTATCATATGGTCACTCTCAAACGAAACCCCCGTAAATAAAGCCCGAACAAAGTTTTTAATCAGATTGGCTAAGCATGCACGTTTGCTCGATAATACCAG
>DAOUOU010000004.1 GCA_030626465.1 Bacteroidales bacterium | reverse complement strand
CCGTATATCCCTTACTTTGTAGTTCTTCCTCACGGTGTTGAAATTGATAATCTGCAGATATTAATACAAAAAACCGAATTATTCATTGACGATGTTTATATTGCCAGAATAGATGCATCAAGATTTACTAATGAAATAGATCTTTTAAGAAATTTTTTTAATAAAAACCATGATTATTATAGTGGTAATATCACTCTAATAAAAAAAGCTTTAACCTATACAGATGATGATTGGCAAAACTCAACAAGTTTAAACAATGATCTCAGTAATTTATATGGAATAGAAAATTTTACAAATATCAGTGATAATAATGTTACCAGAGATGATTATTTGGAAAACAGGTTAAAGAGCGATCAGTATGAATATATTCAGCTTGCCTGTCATTCATCTTCAAAATTACATAGTTTTGAACGTGGAGGATACTTAAATTCAACCACTATTCAAAATGCTCCGCTATATGCTCTGGGATATAATTTATTTGCATGTTCAGCCTGTAATTTTACAAGTACAAATTATTTATGTGGATCATATATATTTAATGACAGCTCTAAACCACTGGTTGTTGTCGGAAGTACTAAATCAGGTTCCATGCTGAACTTTTATGCTTTTTATAATCCATTAAGTGAGAATAAACCTGTTGGAACAGCATTTAAAGAATGGTTCGATTATATTGCTCCTTTTTCTGAGTCTGAAATATTTTGGCATTATGGGATGACAATTATTGGTGATCCTATTATACGATTTCATTCATTTTGCGACACTCCTGATGCCCCTATTGCAAATGACGTGACAATATGTGAAGGAGAATCTGTACCCTATTTAATAGCAATCGGTGAAAATATTAAGTGGTATGATGATAAATATTTATCCAGTTTAGTTCATACAGGGGACACATTAACAACAGGACATACAGATATAGGCACCTATACTTATTATGCAACTCAAACCATTTCAGATTGTGAAAGTTTACCCGATACAGTTACACTTATTATTATTCCGGCGCCCCCTGTTGCTGAAGATGTTACTGTTTGTGAAGGCGAACCGATACCTGATTTAACAGCCATTGGGGAAAATATAAAATGGTACAGTGCCCTTACAAATCCTTTAACCGATTTGCATGACAGCCGTGATGGCCAAACTTACAATACAGTTGCTATTGGTGATCAGGTATGGATGGCCGAAAATTTAAATTATTATACTTCTGCAGGTTCATGGTATTATGATAATGATAGTCTGGCAAATTCTGAAATCTACGGAAGACTTTATAACTGGGAAACAGCACAAAACATAAGTCCTTTGGGTTGGTATTTACCTGATGATAAAGACTGGCAGGAACTCATTGATTACCTTGGCGGAAACGAAGTGGCCGGAGGAAAAATCAAAGAATCGGGATACGATTATTGGGATCCACCTAATACGGGTGCGAACAATACGTCCGGATTTACCGCATTACCTGCAGGCAAGGGTTTTGAAGGCAAGTCTTACCATCTGGGGTATTATACCAGATTCTGGAGTGCATCTGAAGTTCATCCTGAGTGGGGAAATACTTTTGAAGTCAGATGCAATTCCATGGAAATTTTCTCCGGTTGGATACCTAAAGAAACTGCTTTTAGCATGCGATGCATAAAAGATAATAATTTATTGGTCGGAATTGGAAATTCTTTTACTTCTAATTATGAATTACCTGGAATATATATTTATTATGCCACCCAAACCATTTTAAATTCCGAAAGTCTGTCTGATACGGTTATCTTGACAATTTATCCAATTCCGGCAGCACCTCTGGCTGAGGATGTAGTTGTCTGCGAAAATGAAGAAGTTCCTTATTTAACGGCCACGGGAGAAAATATACAATGGTACTCGGATGCTGATTTAACAAACCTGATACATGCGGGCAATAGCTATTACACAGGACAAACACAAGCAGGGGTAAATTCATATTATGTTACCCAAACAGCCTCAGGCTGCGAAAGTCCGTCTGATACAGTTACCCTGACAATTAATCCAAGTCCGGCAGCACCTTTGGTTGAGGATGTAGTTGTCTGTGAAAATGAAGAAGTTCCTTATTTAACGGCCACTGGAGAAAATATACAATGGTACTCGGATACCGAATTAGCAAACCTGATACATTCGGGCAATAATTATTCTACAGGACAAACATTGGCAGGAGTTTATACTTATTTTACCACCCAAACCATTGAAGATTGCGAAGGGCCTGCAGACACAGTTCAATTAATTATTTATGAGATACCCTCTTCGCCAGTTGCCAGTGACGTAAATGTTTGTGAAGGCACTAGTATTCCTGATTTATTGGCTTCCGGCAATAATATTCAATGGTATAGTGACATTGATTTATTAAATCTTATACATAGCGGGAATGTTTTTGTAACCGGACATGTTCGTCCAGGAACTTACACTTATTATATAACACAAACGATTCATGATTGTGAAGGCCTTTCAGACAGTGTCACTTTAACTATAAACCCAATGCCAGCTAAGCCAGATGGCATTGATGTGGCTGTTTGTGAAAATGATGAAATAATTGATTTATATGCTTCAGGTGAAAACATTCGATGGTATGAAGATATTGATTTAACGAACCTAATTCATTCAGGAAATGAGTTTGAAACAGGAAAAATACATCCAGGTGAATATTTATATTATGTTACACAAACAATTTTATATTGTGAAAGTCCGCCTGATTCAGTCTGTTTGATTATCAATGCCATGCCCAAGGTTGATTTAGGCCCGGATACAACCATTACTTCTCAACAAAATATTACACTTGGTGTAGATAACGAAGATTATTCCTGCCTTTGGAGCAATGGTTCCACTTCCGCCTCTATTGAAATTGCAGGTTCGGATCTCGGCGTTGGAGACCATGATTACTGGGTAATCGTTATGGATAGTACTTCTTGTACGCATTCCGATACAGTAATGGTGAGTGTTATTTTCACAAGTTCCGTACAATTTACAGGCACCGGCAATTTGGTACATATTTACCCAAATCCTGCAGTTGATATTGTTCATATCAGTCTGGATGTAAATGAATCGCAGGATCTTTTGATCAAAATTATCGATCAAATGGGAAGGGAAGTTTATCTGTACAGGTATCAACCTGGATTCGAAAATAGCATGATTGAAATAGATATTTCTTCTTTGCCAAAAGGAGTTTATGTTATACAGATTGTTGGCAATGAATATTATTTTTCAGACAGAATGATACTATTATAAATCATTTGCAGAAAACTTTTACAGGAAGGGCTTTTTCAGGTTGTTTGTGATGGTTATTACGGTCCATTCCTGAGAAGAAAAGTCGAACAGGGAGTTTAAAATCCCATATCATCTCCATTAAAGCCTTCTCCATTTTGAGTGCTGCGTCCGTTCCTTCCAAATTTTTTCTTTTGGTTCAGGCGATAAATAAAAGTCAGAGTATAAGATCTTTCGGAGCGCCTGTGTTCATTTTCTGAATATAAATTGGGTTGATCAATTATATATCTGAACCTGCGACTATTTAACACATCACGAACATTTAAGGTTAATGTGCCCCTTCCCTTTAAGATATCTTTGCTAAGCGCCATATTAAGCATATAGAAAGCTTCTCTCTTTCCCTGTGTTGTTTCCTGCGGTGCCCGATAAAAAAAGATGGCCTGAAAATCAATGTTTTGAGGAAATCTCATCCTCGAATTTAATCTTGTATTCCAGGAATAGTCATCACTCTCAAGTTTCTCACCATTGAAATCGCCTTCAGAGATTGATCGGAATAAATTCAGATCACCTGATAGTGTCCACCATTTTACTACATCAAGTGATAGATTGGTTTCCAAACCATAAGACTCTCTTTCCGATAAATTATAGGGGATAATATAGGTGATCCCGGTTGAATCATCAATCTGGGCTATCCTTTCAATTACTCCTGATGTATATCGGAAGTATAATCCCGAATAAAAATCAAATTTCTCAAGTTTCAGTAAATATCCGGTTTCAATAGAATGGGTATATTCAGGATTGAGATTTGGATTGCCTGTGCGAATATTTCTGTTGTCACTAAAACTATGAAAGGGATTAAGCCACCAAAAGTGTGGCCGGTGTATTCTTCTGCTATAGCTTAATTGTACAGCATTAGTTTTATTAAGTTGATAAGTTGTATGCAAAGTTGGAAAAAGATCGATGTATAGACGATTATTCTTTTCATCGGTTTCCTCCAGGTAGGTTCTTACATCTGAAACTTCTGTCCGAAGGCCCAATTGTAATGAGAACTTGTTAAACGAATTGCCGGCCTGTATATAAAGAGCATGCACATTCTCGATATAATCAAAATTGTTTGAAAATTCCGACAACTTATTCCAATTTCCCATCTCGTCTTGTTCTTCCACAAGATAAGGATTGGTAATATTCCTGAATTCACTGCGATAACCCGTTTCAAACTGGCCCTTATTTCCAAAGGGATACATGTAGTCTATTTGTAACAATAAGTTTCTTTCGCTCTCTTCGTTAAGTGATCTCTGCGAAATTAAATCACCTTCAGGAATCTCAGCCGAAACAAGTGTCAGGTCTTCATTAATCTCTGATTTTTCTGTTTCTGCATCTTTGATATATTGAATTAGAGCAGTGAGCTTATGATCTTCATTAGTAAAGATTTTTGAATAGTTAATTGAAAATTCAATATCAATTTCGTCTTCTTTTTCTTTATCTAACCTGTGAGTTGATGAGATTAAATCTTCTGAGATAGTGTAATCGTAGTACCATATATTGCTTGTATTTGATTCATCACTGATTCCAAAGAGAAATGTTGCAGTAAGTGTGTTTTTAGAATTTATCAGGTAATCAACTCCACCCCTTATTCGGTTTGAAAGTCCTGTTCTTAACCGATCACGATCGATACGTGTAATATAACTCGTATCAGAAAGATAAAAATATTGATCTGATTTTCCTGATCTGGGGCGCTCATTATAACGTATGCTGTAGTTTAAAAAGTAATTGATCTTTTCTCTTCTGAAATTCACATTAGCACCGAAAGAATACTCTTGTGGGTATCCAACTGTAGCTTCAAAAGAGCCATTCACTCCTTTCTGCTGATTCTTTTTAAGGACAATATTTATAATCCCTGCCATTCCTTCAGCTTCATAGCGTGCACTCGGATTGGTAATGACTTCAACTCTTTCAATCATCGTCCCCTGAATGTTTCTCAATGCATCAGTATTGCCGGCATTTACCATTCCTGAAGGTTTTCCATCGACAAGGATTTGCAGATTCTCACTTCCTCTTAAGCTTACATTCCCATCCAGGTCAACTGTTACAGAAGGAATATTATCAAGGATATCCAGGGCCGATTTCCCGGTATTACTCAGATCCTTACCAACATTAAATATTTTTTTATCCAGGTGTATGACCATTTCACTTTTTTCTGCTGTAACTGTGACTTCAGCGAGGGTTGTAATTTCAGGAGAGAGTTTTACTATACCCACATCAAAAATTCTGTTTCCGGGAGAAATTACAATATTAGAAATGGTTTGCTTTTCATAAGAAATGAACTGTATCACGGCATAATAATTCCCCGTATTAACCGGAATAATAAACGAGCCATCCGAGGAAGTCAATCCTCCTGTTACTAAAACTGAATCAGATGTGAAAATAGATACAGTAGCAAATTCAAGGGGAACAGTATTCGAATTATCTGCCACTTCACCTATTATTTTGCCTTTATGTTCAGGATCTGATGGCTGACATACTATCGATTGTAACAGTAAAGTCTGCAGTATGAAAAATAAAGTGATTCGTATCATTCCAATACCAAACAATCGTGTCAAAAAAAAGTTTTTATATAGTATTCCTTGATTCATGCAAAAGTATATCAGATGATTTTAAAAAAATACGCAATCTCAATTTGTGTAAAATTATAAATACTTATTTACGAGGTACACCTAAAAATATTTCTAAAAAGAATGAATTAAAAATAGAATCAACGAATTGTGAGAATATTTCAATCAATGTACATAGAATTGAAACAGCTCAGCACTCTTATGGGTCAGTTAAATTTTCAGTTATCGAATGAATTTAAGGTGATGCCATGTTAGAGATAAATGAAATACATTTGCATTGGCTGATGCATATCGGCCATAGGAATAAGGAATGTTATGATTCAGATTAAAGATACCTTGATCAGTCAGGATGTAATAGAAAAGAATTTCTATTGTGATTTGACCAGATGTAAGGGTGCTTGTTGTGTTAAAGGAGATGCTGGTGCTCCCCTTCAGGAAGAAGAAGTTGAAATATTACCCCGGGTAATAGAGAAAATTAAACCTTATCTGTCTGAAGAAGGAGTTGAGACTATCAATCGACAAGGCACTCATGTAGTTGACAATGAAAATGAAACTGTAACACCTCTGATTAATGGAAAGGAATGTGCCTATGTGGTTTTTGAAGATAATATTGCACGATGTGGAATTGAAAAAGCGTTTTTTGACGGTGCTACAAAATTTCGCAAACCAATATCTTGCCACCTGTATCCCATAAGAATAAAAAAATACGAGAAGTTTATTGCCGTTAATTATGATCAGTGGGATATTTGCGAGCCTGCAAGGAAAAAAGGCAGAGAGGATCATATTTCGGTATATAAATTTTTAGGGGAAGCACTGGTAAGACGCTTTGGTATGGATTGGTATAAACACCTTAAGATGGTTGTTACTAAAATGATGAGTTCTTCCGAAGCGGAAGATCATTCAGTGCAGGATTAGTTGGAATGAATAAACCAATGATCCAATTCTCTCATGTACTTCTCACTTTTCACCTGGCCTAATTGGATCACTGGTTCATTAAGGTAACCCTAACTTATGTCAAACAATCGAGATTCCTGAAATAAGTCTTTATCAGAACATATTTCTTTTATTCCGCCAGAATTGTATATATTTTTTTTGAGATACTATGCCAACTGGTCCTTCATAAATACCACCAGCGCCTTGTCCGTCATACACCCGCACGGCAATAAGGTTTTTTTGATTTTTCTTTAATACATCGGTGGGGATATAATAACCTCTAAAAGCTTTGTATTCTTCACCGGTATTTACTCTTTTATCCGTTTGACTGGTTAGGCTGCCAGTACCTCCTACCAAAACTCCATTAATATAAACCTGATCAAGATCGTCTACTTTGCCAAGAATAAGTACTATTTTCTCTTCAGTAAAATTTCCTTTATAGTAAAACGCTTTTCGATACCATGCATAACCGTCAAACTCTCTATAACCCTGATCCTCCCATTTTGCCGGAACAAATATTTCTTTCCATTTCGAATCATTATATCCGGTATTTTTTCTTTCCAGATCGTCACCTGTGCGAAATTTCCATACTCCCTGAAGATTGATATCTAGCGGCACATCAAATTTACTTGCATAAATACCAATCTTTCCGCTTACAATACCACCAATCTGGTATGAATCATATACTTTGACTGCTATTGTGTTTTGGCCGTCAAAATTCAGTAACTCTTCAGGTATATAATAGGTTCTGTTTGCGTTATAAGCAGTTACATATGCCGGAGGGAAAGACCCTGTTGATCCTATTTTATGTCCGTTAATATAGGTTTCATCAACATCATCAATATACCCCATGCTCAAATAAAGAGTTTTTCCTTTGTGTTCTTTCCCGATTGTAAATCTTTTTCTGTAAAATCCGTATCCGTTGTATCCGTGAAATCCCTGATCTTCCCATGATGAAGGGACATGAATTGTCTCCCATCCGTTATCATCATATTTAGATGAAATCCATTCATCTCGTTCTCCAATGGAGTATTTCCACTGACCCTCAAGATTCTTAATTCTTACCAGATCATTTTGGGCAGCAAACAAGGTCAAACCTGATAAGAATATGATCATTAGTATAGATATTCTCTTAGTGTATTTCGATGTTCTCATAACAAAATCCTCTCTCATATTAATCTAATCCATAAATAGTCTGTCAATTACATAATCCCAGAATGATTTATTTTCATAATGTTTTCGCCTGTATTTCTTATAATTTGGTTCAGTCATGATGCCAATGGGACCTTCGTATATGCCTCCCCTCCAAATCCTGTCATATACTCTGATTGCAAGTGTATTTGTTCCATTTTTATTGATGATGTCATCAGGTATTTTATAAACCCGTCGTGCGTTATACTCATAGCCGCGTCTTTTGTATTCTCCATCTTTTTCCAGGTTGAATACACTTCCTATCAGCTCACCATTGAGATAAACATAATCGTAATCATCAATCTTTCCGAGTGAGAGGTATAAGTCTTCGTTTTTTAAGCTTGATGGCAGGCGAAATTCTTTTCGGTACCATGCATAACCGTCATATTCCTGATACCCCTCATGTTCCCATTCGGAAGGAACATTTATTTCATTCCAGAACTCATCGTTGTAATTCACGAATTTCCATTGTTTATTATCACCGAGATGGAACTTCCATTTTCCTGAAAGTGCTAAATTCAGGTATTGATAATCTTCATCAACATATATGCCCACAGGATTATTTATAATGCCACCTTCCAGGTATTCGTCATATACTCTTACTGCGATAGTGTTTTTTTTGTTAAAATTGAGATATTCCCGGGGTATATAATATTTTCTATTCTGATTATGGGCTGTTTGGTATTGTGGAGGAAACCTACCACTTTTTGCAAGGAAATGTCCGTTTATATAGACTTCATCTGCATCGTCAATTCTACCTGAAACAAAATAGACAGGAACTCCCTTATCAATGGGATATATTTTAAACTCTTTTCTATACCAGGCATAACCATTGTATTCATTATATCCTTGGTTTTCCCATTTATCAGGCACCTTTATTTCATCCCAGTCAGAATCATCAAAATCCGGATCTGACCACTCCCTGAAGTCACCAATTGAAAATTTCCAGTAGCCTGAAAGTTGTACAACTTTTCTTAAATCTTCTGCAAAACCATCATTTACCGATAAAAAGTAAGATCCAACCAGTATTGATAGTAAGTATATGCTCTTATTTAATCCAGATTTCTGCATGTTTCTATTTATAATTGTATAAATTCTTATTGAAAATTAGTATGAATACCTGTTAGTTTTTTTCTATTATTAGCTATAGCATAAGTATCAGACAAAAATTCCGGTAATTTTTCTGTTGTCAATTCATAGTTCAAAAATCTGTTCGAATTGAAGATACAAATGCTATTAAGCGAAAGACCATATCTGAAAAAATGTAAAATATCATGCGTTGTATCAATTTTCGCAGTAAGATCATAGTTGATTATTTGCGGGTCTTGGTTCTCAGGTATTAATTTGAATGATTGTGCTGATATCAATCCTTTATGATTTAATATCTTTTCAACATGAATTACAGTTGATGAATGATTTGCCAGGATTGAGTTACTTGTTACACTGACGAAGAGAATAATTACAAATAAGGTCCGGGTTTTCATGATGATTTGATTTAACTTTTTGTTGTGAATCATACTAATTGCATAATTGACTCAGACAAAAGTACGGAGCGTATCGCATAGCCATGTCATGGTCAGGTAAAAGAATGTCATGAATTGTCATGAAAATGTAAAGATTTGCTCTTCCGGGTAACTATTTATCTAAATGGCACATACGCAACGATGTTAGTCGACTAATTATCAGTAGGTTACTTATAAAACAGAATAGTTTTCATCTACTGCAGATGTTGATATTTATCATTATTCTATAAAAAACAGATAGAATATGATAATAAATAATTAATTTAATAGTACTTCTTATTAATAACTTGACTATAACAGAGTCTTCAATAGATAAGCATGAAATCTCATATAATCTTTCTGATCTTTTCTATTTCCATTTTCAATTTTTCTTATGCAGAAGACCTGGATCTTATGTTTTCACATCTGACAACTGAAAAAGGATTATCAAGCAACACAGTACATTGTATATATCAGGACAGCAAAGGTTTCATGTGGTTTGGCACGGATGACGGGTTGAATTTGTACGACGGTTATGAATTTTCCATCTTTAAGTATAATTCAAAAGATACAAATAGCCTGTCCAGTAATTCTGTATTCGGAATATTGGAAGATTCAAAGGATCAACTATGGATAGCAGCTGCCAGTGGTGTTGATGTTTATATTAGGGAACAGATGTCTTTCAGACATATACCATTTGTTGATGAATACAATCCATCACAATACGAGAGTTATACAAGAGCAATTATTGAAGATCATGATGGCAACATATTGATTGCAAACACAAACGGAATTTTTATTTATGATACATTAAAAAAGGGTTTTGTAAGGTTTTTAAAAGATATACCAAATTATGGAAGTTTGCAACAGGAAGGTATCAGGGCACTTCTGATTGACAGAAACAAACGAATTTGGATCGGATCACTGGGCTACGGATTGTATTGCTTTGATATGAATAAAAAGCAGGTGATAGCAAGCACCAACGTGAAAGGAGCAATTCATATCAGTGACAGAATATATTCCATTGCTGAGGATGTAAATGGTGATATATGGATAGGTTCCGATAATGGAATTTTCATTATAAAATCAGATCTCTCCGAGATAAATACGCTCAGGAATTCAAGAGGTTTGAGATCGGTCAATATCCGGAATATTTATGTTGAAAATGATGAGAGAATCTGGATAGGGACTGATGGTGGCGGCCTATATCTTTATCATAAATCAACAGATTCTTTCACGTCTTTTGTTTCTGACGAGTTTGACAATTACAGTATCAATAATAATTCTGTTCATTCTATCTGGAAGGATAACCAGGGAATATTATGGCTGGGTACGTATCAGGGAGGAGTGAACTTTGCTCCGATTGATAGCAAATTGAAATTCAGACATATTAAAAACGAGAAAGGCAATTCAAATTCTTTGGCTTATAATGCAGTAAGTGCTTTCCATGAAGATAGTGAAGGAAACCTATGGATTGGTACCGACGGAGGAGGTCTTGATTATTTTAACACAAAGACAAAAATATTCAAACATTATGTTTATAATCCGGACAATCCGAATTCAATCAGTGGAAATTCAATTTTGACTATATCAGAAGACAATGACAGGAATATCTGGATTGGTGGCTATTTACTGGGATTCAATGTTATTAATAGAAAAACCGGCACAATTAAAAGATACAAACATGATCCTCATAATTCGAACAGTCTGAATAACGATGATGTCAGAGATATTCTTATCTGCGAAGATAATACTGTCTGGATAGCAACAAATGGAGGGGGATTGAATAAATATGATCCTGAAACAAACAGGTTTATACATTATAGGCAAGGTAACAATAATGCCATAGTAAATGACTGGTGTTTAAAAATTTATGAAGGTATTGATGGTCGTTTATGGATTGGTACATATGGCGGATTGAGCATTTTTAATCCAAAAGACAATACTTTCCAAAATTATGCGAAGAACAATGATCCGGGGAGTTTAAGCAACAGTTGGGTCTATACATTTGCCGAAGATAAAGCAGGCAATATGTGGGTAGGAACAGCAAATGGTCTAAACATCTTTGACAGAGAAACTCAACTGTTTTCAACAATTTTAACAACAGAAGGACTATCAAACGAAGTTATAAACGGAATCTTAATTGACAACAGTGATAACCTGTGGTTGAGCACAAATAGAGGGATTTCAAAATTTAATCCATCAGATACAAGCTTTAGGAACTATGACGTGAATGATGGTTTGCAGGGGAATCAGTTCATCCATGGATCTTGTTTTAAATCCGGAACAGGTGAAATGTACTTTGGGGGACTAAACGGATATAATGCTTTTTATCCTGATAGTATACAGGATAACCTGTTTAAGCCTGATGTATATCTTACAGACTTTTTAATTTTCTACCATGGGGCTAATGTTAACATTCCTGGTTCACCATTGACTAAGTCGATTACCAATTCTGATAAAATTGTTCTGACTCATGACCAATCGGTTATTACATTTAAATATGCTGCTTTGAATTATCTTAATCCCGAAAAGAATCAGTACAAATACATTCTTGAGGGATCTGAAAAAGAATGGAATGATGTAGGCACGAGAAGAGAAGCTACTTACACGAATTTAAAACCAGGGGATTATGTATTTAAGGTCAAAGCTTCCAATAATGACGGTTTGTGGAACGAAAATGCAACCTCAATAAAAGTGATTATCCTTCCTCCGTGGTGGAATACACTTCTGTTTAAAATTCTGATTATTGTTTTGATTATATCTTCTGTTGTTGGCTACTATTTTTTCAGAATTAATACCTTAAAGAAAGGTCAAATTCAATTAGAGAGAGTGGTAGAAAACAGAACCAGGGAGATAAAGGAAAAGAGTAAGGTTCTGTCGAAACAAGCAGAAGAACTTAGTGAGATCAATGCCTTAATGGAAGAGCGGCAACAAAAGATTGAAGAACAGACAGAGGAATTGATGACACAGAAAGAGGAGCTGGAAAAAGTGAATAAACACTTGAAGGAACTGAATTCAACAAAGGATAAATTTTTCTCCATAATTGCACATGATTTAAAAAATCCATTTAACACTATTTTGGGATTCTCTGAATTATTGGTTAAAAATTATGACACTTTATCTGAAGAAAAAAAGCGCAATTTTTCTGAAGCAATTCATACTTCATCTGAGAATGTATTCAATTTACTTGAGAATTTGCTTCAATGGGCCAGATCACAAACCAATAGCATTAATTTCGAGCCTGTCACATTTAATCTGAACCAGATCGTTGAGGAAAACATTGACTTGCTTAAGGAGATGCATCAGAAAAAAAAGATCAAAGTATACTACCATACCGTAGAAAATTTTAATGTGTTTGCTGACAGAAATATGATAAATACTGTTATTCGCAACCTTTTATCGAATGCAGTAAAATTCACAAACGAAGAGGGTGAAATTTGGATCAATCTGAACAGGAAAAAGAATAATATCCTGATTGATATTGAAGATAGCGGTATAGGAATAGCTGAAGAAGAGAAAACCAAATTGTTCCGGGTCGATGTTCATTTCTCAAGAGAAGGTACAGGAGGTGAGATGGGAACAGGTTTAGGATTGCTTCTGTGTAAAGAATATGTTGAAAAGAATCGCGGGAAATTATGGGTGGAAAGTGAAATTGGAAAGGGAAGTATATTTCACTTCACTCTGCCAAAGGCCTCTTAGCTGATTGTCATAATACCATCTTATAACCAACTCCGTGTACGGTGTGAATGATTCTTGGGTTATTAGGATCATCTTCAATTTTCTGACGTAGTTTAAGAATAAAATTATCAACAGTACGTGTTGTGATATCATAATCTATTCCCCATACTTTACTCATAAGATCATCGCGATGAACAGTATTGTTTACGTTGTTAAATAGATAGTACAGAATTTCAAATTCCTTATGCGACATCTTCACAGCTTTCTCATCAGTAAATGCCTCGTAATTTTTAAAATTGACAGAAAGCTTACCAATACTGGCTATTTGAGTTTTGCTTCCGATCTGGTCTGTCTTACCGGTTCTTCTTAATATGGCTTTTATCCTCGCTAGCAATTCTCTCAGGCTGAAAGGTTTCGTTATGTAATCATCAGCTCCCAGTTCAAGTCCTACAACCTTATCGATCTCTTCTCCTTTTGCCGTTAGCAGTATTATCGGGGTATTTACTCCTTCTTTTCTGGCAGTTTTGCAGATGTCGAAACCTGAAATATTGGGAAGCATTACATCCAGAATTACTAAATTGTATCTGTTATTTAAAAGCTTTTCTAATCCCGATTGCCCTTCATAAGCAACATCCACTTCATATCCTTCAAATTCAAGGTTATCTTTCAGGCCTTGAAGCATGTGCTTTTCATCTTCGACTATAAGAATTCTGCTCATGACCAAATGTATTAATTAATAGGAAATAATAACCTAAATACGGTTCCTTCGCCTTTTTTACTTTTCACTTCAATTTTCCCTCTGTGGGAGTCAATAATATGTTTTACGATTGTTAATCCAAGACCTGAACCTTTTGCTTTTAAGGCTAAGTTTTTCTCAGTCACCCTGTAAAATTTATCAAAAATGTATTTTTGCTCATTTTCTGAAATACCAATCCCTTTATCAGCTACCTCAACAAATACCCAACTTTTATCTGAACCTGTGGAGATATTTATTTGCTTCTCATCAAGACTATATTTTATAGCATTATCAATCAGGTTTACCAATGCATCTGTAACAGATTCACCATCAACATATACATCCGGTAATTTGGCTTTGCAGTCGACAGTGTATTCAAATCCCTCACTCTTAAGATTGAATTTGAATGTGGATGCAACATCGCATACAATGGCATTTATATCAACCAATGAAAACCTGTATGTCTTTTTGCCGCTTTCAATTTGAGAGAAGTTTAGAATTTTGTTTACTATCCCTGATAGACGCTGTGTTTCCTGGAGTATAATATCATAGTACTCTTTGATTTTTTCCTTAGTTTTTACCCGTCCCAGTTCAAGCGTCTCAATGTACATGCTTATCAGTGCAAGGGGAGTGCGAATTTCATGCGAAACGTTTGATACAAAATCGGATTTAAGCTGCGATAATTCCAGCTGTTTGCGCACATTACGGTATATTAGCCAAACGCCAAGAAGAAGTCCCAGATCAACAATACATATCAGTATCAGATCTTTCATTGATCTGGATTTCGCCAGATCACTTATCGTCTGATTCTTTAACTCAATTCCGAGACTGAAATCCGGAATTAACCAGAAGGCTTTTGCATGTGTAATCTCAGCACCGGCAAATTGTTTATCGGAACTATAAATAATCGAATCACTTTTTATCTTAAAAACGGAAATAGAAAATTCATTTTGTGCTATTTCCTGAATTTTAGGATCCAGGACCTCTCCGATAAATCTTACCGGATCAAAAACAATTGCGTTGAATAGTATATCATTATGGAGTTCGATTGCAAATACAATGATTTGATTGTTGGAATGATTCAATGCAAAGGATTCTATTTTTCTGTATCCTCCCCGTAAATATGTCTGTAATCGTCTAAATATGGTGTCGTTTGAACTAAGTATACTTTGTAGTGATTCTTTGTTTACCTGGGTTTCGTTGTGTTCCGGAACCAAAACCAATAAATTTTTATTTGTATCGAACTGTAAAATCTGATTTACAGAAGGAGTTTCATTGATAAACTGATTCAACGCTTCCTTTTTGTATTTGTCCTCTTCGTGAAGAATATATTCTAATTTATTGGCCCAACTGCTGATAGCATCTTCTGAATATTGATTCACGGAATAAAGGATGGCATCCAACTGGTTTTTGTATATTGTTTCAATTACTTTTTCATTGTTACGCAATGAACCTATCTCATAAATGGAGAAAATAATGGTTGGGAGGAAAATTATTACCAGAATCAATAATATGGTACTTTTTAGTGTACGGATCATGAGTTCAGATTGACGGGTTTAAAAATAAAGAAATTTTAATGATGGATACAGGATTAACGACTTTCAATTAAAACAATTCCCAAAACACACACCTTAGTTCATACAATTGCAAATGATTTTACTACTTTCGGTAAGAAACTATTATTATGGACAGTATCAGGGGCTATATTGAAAAGAATAAGGAACGATTTCTGGAGGAGTTGTTTGGATTGATACGAATACCGTCTGTTAGTGCCGATAAAAGAAACAGGGAAGAAATGTATTCGGCAGCAGAATATTTAAAAGAAAATATAATCAGTTCCGGGGCCGACAAAGCCGAAGTAGTGAAGACCAGTGGCTGGCCGGTAGTATTCGGTGAAAAACTGATCGATTCAAAATTACCCACTATATTGGTATACGGACATTATGACGTACAACCTCCTGATCCGCACGAGGAATGGAAATCGCTCCCTTTTGAGCCTGAGATCAGAGAGGAAAAGATTTATGCTCGTGGGGCAGACGATGATAAGGGACAGCTTTTTATGCAGTTAAAAGCTTTTGAGTATATGGTTGCTGAAAATAAACTACCATGCAATGTGAAATTTATTATCGAAGGAGAAGAAGAAATTGGCTCTGCTGCCTTGAAAAAGTTTTGCTTACGAAATGGTCAACTACTTTCTGCCGATGTAATCCTTGTTTCGGATACTACTATGCTTTCTTTAGATACACCTTCCCTTACTATTGGCTTACGTGGACTTGCATATTTCGAGATAACAGTTACAGGTCCAAATCGCGATCTTCATTCGGGCTTGTACGGTGGCGCAGTGAATAATCCGTGCAACGTACTGGCAGATATTATATCGGGTATGAAAGATGATAAAGGAAAAATTACCATCCCCGGATTTTATGATTCTGTTAAAGAAGTAGATAAAGGTGAGCGTGAATTGTTGAACAAGGTACCGCTTGATGAAGACACTCTGATAACCAACATTGGTATTCCCGAATTTTATGGAGAAGAAGGATATACTACTATTGAGCGCCTGGGTATACGTCCCTCCCTCGATGTGAACGGAATCTGGGGTGGATTTATGGAAGAGGGCGCAAAAACCATCCTTCCGGCAAACGCATCGGCCAAAATATCGATGCGACTGGTACCAGACCAGGATACTGAAAAGATCGAAAAGATCTTTAAAGCACACCTGGAAAATATTTCTCCTCCTGGTGTAAGTATTCGTATTAAAACTTTGCACGGTGGAAACGCCTATGTAGCTCCCTGGGAATCAAAGGAGATACAGGCAGCCATTTCTTCCATTGAAAAGACATTCGGGAAAAAACCCTTACCTATTCGTGGTGGTGGCAGCATTCCTGTAATTGCTGCTTTTGACGAAGTATTGGGAATCAAAGCTGTTCTTTTGGGATTTGGCCTCGAAACGGATGCTATTCACTCACCGAATGAGAATTTTCCTTTACAAAGCTTTTACAAGGGGATAGAAACAATTCCCTGGTTTTATCATTTTTATTCAGAATCGTACAATCTTTAGCAAGAAGGGATAAATTTCGAGGGCAGGAGTAATTATTTTATACTATTCCTGTGCTGTTGGTTAAAAAAGAGAGCCCTATCTGATAAAAAGTTATCTTTGTAAGACAAAGATCACAAATTAAAAAGGAATACATATGGCGATCATCAGATTTCAGGCAGTTCACGACGCAAACTCAAGAAAACCTGTATTTACAGAAGCTCCTTCAAAGAAAACCTCCGATTATTACGGGATCAATGTTTTTGATAAGGAAAAGATGCAAAGGTACCTGTCGCAGGAAGCTTATGATGGGGTGATGGAGTGCATTGAGAAAGGGCTTAAGATTGACCGGCGACTTGCAGACAAGGTAGCGACGGGCATGAAAGCCTGGGCGCTTGAAATGGGAGCTACCCATTACTCGCACTGGTTTCATCCTCTTACCGATGGAACAGCCGAAAAGCATGATGCTTTTATTGAATACAATGAATTTGGCGGAATGGTTGAGATGTTTTCGGGCTGGCATCTTGCACAGCAGGAACCTGATGCCAGCAGCTTTCCGAGCGGAGGTATTCGTAATACCTTCGAAGCGCGCGGGTATACTGCCTGGGACCCCTCCTCACCTGCATATATTGTCGGAAACACTCTTAGTATACCTACCATTTTTGTTTCCTATACCGGTGAAGCACTCGATCATAAGACTCCTTTGCTGAAGGCCCTTTCGGCTATCGATAAGGCAGCTGTTGATGTTTGTGAATACTTTGATAAAAATGTAACAAAGGTATATTCAACCCTGGGGTCGGAACAGGAATACTTCCTTGTTGATGAGGCACTTTACTTTGCCAGGCCCGACCTGGTGATGACAGACCGTACCCTTGTGGGACATGCTTCAGAAAAGGATCAGCAGCTCGACGATCATTATTTTTCATCGATTCCTGAACGTGTAAGTGGCTTTATGCGCGAGTTTGAAACGGAGGCTTATAAGCTGGGAATTCCTCTGCGTACAAGACATAATGAAGTGGCGCCGAACCAGTATGAAGTTGCTCCTATCTTTGAGGAGTGCAACCTTGCAGTGGATCATAATGTTTTGTTGATGGATATTATGAAACGAATAGCCAGACATCATCATTTTATTGTTCTATTCCATGAGAAGCCTTTCAAAGGAATCAACGGCTCGGGAAAGCATAACAACTGGTCGCTCATGACCAATACCGGTGTGAATCTTCTGTCACCGGGCAATAAGCCAAAGACCAATATACAGTTTCTCAGCTTCCTCGTTTGTACACTAAGGGCTGTATATGCTCATCAGGATTTGATAAGAGCCAGCATTGTGTCGGCAGGCAATGCTTTACGACTGGGTGGAAATGAGGCACCTCCTCTGATCATGTCGGTATTTGTCGGAAATAAAATATCAAGCATACTTGATGAGTTGGAAGTGAGGGTAACAAGCAAAAAAATGACTCCTGATGAGAAGACAGAGTTGAAGCTCGATGTTGGCAAGATCCCTAAAATTCTTCTGGATAATACCGACCGTAACCGTACTTCTCCCTTTGCATTCACAGGCGATCGATTTGAATTCAGAGCTGTCGGGGCCACGACCAATTGTGCAGCACCAATGACTGTATTGAACACTGCTGTTGCCCAGCAATTGGTTCAGTTTAAGAAGGATGTGGATTATCTGATCAATAAGGAAGTAAAAAAGGACGAAGCTATTTTCCAGGTTATCAGGAAATACATAATCGATTCTAAAAACGTACGTTTTGAAGGAAACAGCTATAGTGAGGAGTGGCACAAGGAAGCCAAGAAAAAGGGGCTGACACATATTACAAGTGTTATAGATGCTCTTGATGCCTATTTGTCTGCAAAATCAAAGCGACTGTTCAAATCGCAGAAGATTTTGAATGAGAAGGAACTTGAAGGACGCACCGATGTTCGATTTGATAATTATACGAAGAAAGTGCAGATCGAATCGAGAGTAATCGGAGATATTGCTTTAAGCCAGGTAGTACCTATCGCTATTGATTACCAGACAAAGCTTATGGATAATGTTAGGGGATTGAAGGAAACTTTCGGGCAGAGTGAGTTTAAGAAGCTTGCAGGATCAAGGCAGGAACTCATAAAAACCATTTCAGAACATATTACAAACATAAAAGCCAAGGTGCGTGATATGATCGAGGCAAGAAAAACAACCAACAGTATTTCAAATGCAAGGGAAAAAGCCAGTCAGTATGCCGCATCAGTATTGCCTTATATCGAAGATATACGATACCATATCGATAAGCTGGAACAAATTGTGGATAATGAATTGTGGCCTTTGCCCAAGTACCGTGAATTGTTGTTTAGCAGATAATATTACTGTGCGAAAATGAGAAAGGTGCCCGTTAAATAAATAAAACCGGGCAAGATTTTGTGAACAAGCTTATATTTGCAAATTGTGTGTTATACATTATTTACACTGCTTAATTGAGTGCTGTCTTTGTGGTTTTAATAATAATCGATGCTACCTTATACGGATCTGCGTTTGAGGCAGGCCTTCTGTCTTCCAGTCTTCCTTTCCATCCATTTTCAATCGTACTCACCGGGATACGAATAGACGCACCACGGTCAGATATTCCGTAGCTGAATCTATCAATGGATTGTGTCTCGTGTCGTCCGGTTAATCTTTTTTCGTTATCGGCACCATATACGGCAATATGTTCAGGAATATGTTTTCCAAATCCACCACAGATTTTATCGAATGTTTCTTTGTTTCCGGCTTTTCTCATCACACCATTTGAAAAATTGGCGTGCATTCCTGAACCGTTCCAGTCGCCCTCAACAGGTTTTGGATGAAGATTGATACGAACACCATATTTTTCACCCACTCTTTCGGCAATGTAACGTGCAACCCAGGTTTGATCACCTGCAGCTTTCGCGCCTTTGGCAAAAATCTGGTATTCCCACTGTCCCTTCATTACTTCCGCATTAATACCTTCAATGTTGATCCCAGCTTCAATACAATTGTCAAGGTGTTCTTCAGCAATGTTCCTTCCAATGTTGAATTCAGCTCCAACCGAACAGTAGAAAGGTCCCTGTGGCGGAGGGTAATATCCCGGTGCCGGAAATCCTAATGGTGTGTGGTGATCAAGATCCCAGAGAACATATTCCTGCTCAAACCCAAACCAGAAATCATCGTCGTCATCGTCAATGGTGGCCCTGCCGTTTGACGGGTGGGGAGTGCCATTGGCATTCAAAACCTCGGTCATTACAAGCCAGCCCTTATCTCTTACCGGATCGGGAAACAAAGCAACAGGCTTTAATAAACAATCTGAATCATTTCCTGCAGCCTGGTCTGTTGATGAACCATCGAATGACCATATCGGACACCCGTCCAGTTTTCCGTCAAAATCTTTAACCACAAGGGTTTTACTTCTCATGGTCTGGGTTGGCTTGTAACCATCTAACCAAATATATTCGAGTTTCGCTTTCATATTATCGCTTTTATAAATTAATGATTGATACTTACTTTTTATTGGGTGCAAATGTAGTAAAATATTTCAAATAATAGCATATAAATCTACAAAACCCTTAAAAAAATAGGGTAATAATTTAAAATATGTTATAAAAGGAAAGTTATCCCCAATAAAAATAGGGGGTATATAAATGAAAATACAACATTATGTATACTAATCACATTTTTGCTTGAATTTTTTGAATACAAGGCAAGGTACGTTTCAGAAATAAAATTTACCTGAAAAATTAAACCTGTGGCAGGGGATATGGATGGTTATTGTTAATTTTTATTCACCAATAGCTGGCCATATCACTGGAAGGCGAACCACAGGCAAGTCTGCGTAACTGTTGATATGATTTTGTACTTCTATGTCTTTTCAGTACTCTGCTGATCAGTATTTGTTTTTTGATACATTCCAGATACTCACAAATCCCAGGTAGAGCGATATAACCAGAAGGAATACAATACCTGCCTTTACACTGAAATTCTCCGTAAAAACTCCCATAAGTACAGGGAATACCGCACCGCCCGAAATGGCCATGATCATCAGCGCAGAGATCTCGTTAGATTTTTCAGGATACTTCTCTATACTCAAAGAAAATATAAGTGGAAAAATGTTAGCAGAGCCAGTTGCAACAATTACAATAGCAATTCCTGCCCATAAAACCGTATTGCTAAATATCAATATTAATAATCCAGCTAATGTGATTATTGCGGATACAATAAGGAAATAAGAAGTGAAGAGTTTTTTCAATAGTATTGCTCCCAGGAACCGTGAAGCCATTAAGGCAATAAAATACAGACTGATTCCTTTGATAGCTTCCTCATGTGTCAGGCTATACTGCTTTAATACATTAGGGATACCGGTATTCATTCCAACATCAAGACCAACAACAATGAATATGCCCAGTACCATTAGAAGTATATAGGTATTGCCAAACAATTTAAAGCAGGATCCAAAACTTGCCGGTTGTTCCTTTTTCTGGCTCTCTTCCACAGAAGTAAAATACAACCATACACCTGAGAGAACCGACAGACATCCATATACAAGGAATATAAACCGCCAGTCTCCCATCTTTCTGATGAAGAATACGGTAATCATGGGACCTAAAAAAGCAGCAGTCGATTTTATAAATTGCGATAAGGACATATTGCTTGAATAGTTACCTTTCGATGAAACATTATACAAAAGCGGGTTGAGCGAAACCTGTATTACTGTGTTGCCAATACCCATCAATGCCAGTCCGGTCATCAATACAAAATAATTGTAGAGAATAAAGGGCATGACCATGGCCAGGGTAGTGATAAGCAGGGCAACGATCACCATGGTTTTCTTGCCTAACCTGTCCTGGAGTATTCC
This sequence comes from Bacteroidales bacterium, assembly GCA_030626465.1. Classification (GTDB taxonomy): domain Bacteria; phylum Bacteroidota; class Bacteroidia; order Bacteroidales; family UBA10428; genus UBA10428. The sequence goes on along the minus strand of DAOUOU010000004.1, from coordinate 9,158 downwards.
GGCAGGTATGGAAAATACAAAGAACCAGATAAAGATCATTGAGGTGAGAAATTGCATGGTGGAATTGGTAAGGTTAAAATCTTTGGAAGCATAATTAACGGCAGTTCCGACAATATCTACAAACCCCATGCAATAAAAGGCAACAAAAACAGGAAGTACTTTAAGAAATGATTTCATAACTATGGTATATATGATTAAGGATTAAGAATATCATTCAGGGAAATGATCAGCAGTTCTTTTTCTTCAACTTTGATTTCTTCGCTTATTTTGCAGGAAACAGTTGTTTTTTCTCCGGGAAGGAGGTCAAAATAATTATCCGAGAACTGTGTGTTGCAACCCTCGAAATACAGATAGACATTTCTTACCAGCTTATCGCTTGCAAGTTCTACAGAAAGCTCATCACCTGATTTTTGAATAGTTGATTCCAGGGTAACTTCAGGCAAATGCAGATTTTTAGGCACATCGGCGAAGTACAACTCGCGGGCAATAACTTTCTTGCTATCCGCAAGCCGGGCTTCGAGAAAAATTTCTTTTGTATTGTAATTCCGGGCCATTGTTTTTTTATCTATCGTAGCTGCAATTACCGATCTCTCCGGGTTTAGTTCTGTATCTAGGGTATGTTCTTCGAGCACTTCACCCTTGAAATTTTTTATTGCATAGCTCAGCTGCACAGTTTGTTCCTGCTCAGAATCACTACACACAGAGATAATAATCTTTTCATCATCGGGGATAAAAGCCAGAATTACAGGTTGGTAAGCTTTTCTGGCAAAGTAATGCAAAGCTTTCCACGAGGTATAATAATCTATGCTCGACCATGATGCTGCCGGCCAGCAATCATTTAACTGCCAGTACAGTGTGCCCATGCAGTAGGGTTTATTAGCCCGGTGTGCATGAATGGCCTGTTTGATGCCTTCAGCCTGTAAAACTTGTCCCAGGTACAATAGCTTTTCAAATTCTTTGGGAACAGGATAGAGGTCCTTCATATACTTTAAGATCAGGCTGTTCCCTCTTCCGCTTCGTTGATGAGAGAGCATTACATCAGAGAGCACATCCCGGTCTTCCGGTAATGTAAATTTCTTTATGCTGGGCATGGAGGGGAAGGATTGAAATCCGTACTCGCTCATAAAGCGGCCCACATTTTCATAAAAAGCACTGAAGGGCAGTTTCCCGTGCCAGACACCCCAGAAATGCCTGTCGCCCGAAGTGCTTTCATAGCTGGCATGAACACCCCAGTCTGCCTGGGGTGATGACGGCCAGTATTCAAGGATTCCGTCGTATTGCTCAACAACGTCGGGCAAAATGTTGTGAAAAAGAGTATCGTAACTATGCCAGATATATTTTTTCTGCTTCTTTGTATACTTTTCTTTCCAGCGCCAGCCGCAATCAGTGTTGCCTTCGCACCATGCCACATCTATTTCGTTGTTCCCGCACCACAAGGCAAGAGATGCGTGGTTTCGCAGACGTTTTACATTATCGATGGCTTCCTGCCTGACATTTTCAAGGAAAGTATGATCTCCGGGGTACATGCTGCAGGCAAACATAAAATCCTGCCAAACCATAAGACCATACTTATCGCAGAGATCATAGAAGATATCATTTTCATAAATACCACCCCCCCAAACCCTGATCATGTTCATGTTTGCTTCTGCAGCGGAACTTATAATGCTCTCGTATTTTTCATCGCTAACTCTTGCGAGAAAGTTATCATTAGGGATATAATTTGCTCCTTTGGCAAAGACAGCCTTTCCGTTGACCCTGAAATAAAAACTTGCACCCGCAGTATCGGGTTTACGAACAAGCTCAATTGAGCGGATGCCAATTGTTTCTGACAGGGAATCTGTGAGGGTATTGTTTTTACTCAGCAATGTTTTAAACTTATAGAGGTTTTGATCGCCCATTCCATTGGGCCACCATAGTTTGGGATCTTTGATCAGGAATGGCAGGACAAGGGTATTTGGACCTTCTTCAAGATCAAATGCATTCGAAATATAAGTTTTAGAATTGTTATCAGACTGAATGCTTATGCGATAGTTTCCTGCTTCCGGAGTTTTTACTTCAACGACAGCGTCGATGTTTGCCTCTTCTCTGGTTATATAAACCTGCTTAAAATGTGTGTTTAGTATCTCGGCATGATCAGTCATTATTAGTTTTACAGGCCTCCAGATTCCTGAAGTAACGAAGCGCGGACCCCAGTCCCAGCCAAAATGATAAGGGGCTTTCCTCGTAAAGATGCTTACTCGTTTATTTCCCAGTCCCCCGTTTTCCGACTGATCGTTCACGGCAGGAAGACCGTATCCCAATGCTTCCAGTTTTTCCAATCCAACAGTAATAGCAGATACAAACTCTATTTTGAGATGATTAGTTCCCTCCATTAGCAGATCTGTTATATCAGTTCGCCAGGTTCTGAACATGTTATCGGCTTGCAGAACTGGTTTATCATTGAGGTACACCTTTGCATACGTATCAAGTCCCTCAAACACCAGATCAATCTGTTTGTGGTCAATTTGTTCTTTGTCCAGCTCAAACTCGCAGGAATAGATCCAGTCTTCCTTGTCGATCCACTGCAATGCTTTTTCATTAGCACGATAGAAAGGATCAGGGATTTTGTTATTGCTGAGCAGATCAGTATGCACGCAACCGGGTACGTGTGCCGGTAACCATGCTGTATCACCTTTCATTTGGAATGTCCATCCTTCGTTCAGATCGATAACCGTTTTTACATCGTACGCTTTTATCTTGTTGCAAGAGTAGAAAACAAAAGCAACAGGAATCATGAGTAAACAATAGATATAAGCAAGTCTTTTCATAATGAATAGATTACGAGTTTAAAATATTTTTTCTGTGCAATATTTCGAGGCATGCCCTGGCATTATGATAGGGGCATTTCCAGAATCCTGCTTTTTCATGGCTTGCAATGGCTTTTCCTTCCAGATCGACCCTGAAGTACCATTCGCCATTCTTCTTATCCACAACATACTCTTCAATGAACCTGGCAATAGAACAGGCATATTCAATATATGCCTCATTGAGGGTAATTGCATATGCATTTAAAAAGCCAACTACTGCTTCAGCCTGTGCCCACCATTCAAATTCGTGATCGCTGTGCCTGCCTGCTCTGTCGTCTTCATACAACAGGGCTTTGTTTTGAAAGATCCCCAGTTTTGCTGCATTTGCTATCCGAACACTTAATTCTTCAATATTCCTGATCAGGTTTTTATTCCCTGAGACCAGTGCAGCTTCGTGCAGCAGCCAGCTCGCTTCTATATCATGTCCGTAAGAGAAAAGTGTGGATTTTGAATTCCAGTCTTCGTCAAAGAATAGTTCCAGATGAAAATCTTCTTTGTTGACAATATGTGCAACAAAGATCCCGATAAGATTTTCAAGTTGTTTTTTCAGGAATGCATCTTTCCATACAGTGTAGAGATTGGTATAAGCTTCGAGCACATGAAGGTGTGTATTCATCGACTTCTTTTCGTTCATATCCTTCGGACTTAATCGCAGATCGCCGATTTCTTTCCACCCGCGGGTACATGCCTCAACATATCCGTTTCTTTCAGGGTCAAATGAATACTCTTCAATAAGCCGGAAAAGTTCAATAGCTTTCTTTAAGATTTCAGGATTACTGGTTATTTTGTAGTATTCGCTGAAGGCATAAACGGTAAATGCCTGGGCATAAATCTGTTTTTTTGTTTCCGCCGGAGATCCCTCCGGAGTCAGGGACCAGTAATATCCTCCAAAATCTTTATCGTAAAAATGCTTTGATATATAATCGTATGCACGTTTTGCCAGATCCAGATCCTTCTTGTTCTTAAATTTTTTGTAGACTGCCGAGAAGGTCCAGAGTATTCGTGCATTGAGAACAAGGCCTTTTACAGCATTATGATCAATAGACATATCGTGATTGATATGACCGTAAAAGCCACCCAGTTCTTCATCAACTGCATATTTTCTCCAGAAGGGCATGATGTATTTTGAAAGCTGTTCAACAGCAAATTCACCAAGGTATTCTAATCTACTTTTTTCTTCAATGCTCATAATGATTAATCGATGCAGATTTTAAAACATGGAAAATAACAAAAGTTAGATAAAATTCCTGATTGCGTTCAGAAATTATCTGCTTTTAAAATAAAAATAAGGGAGACATAAAAATGTCTCCCATATAAGATCTCAGGATATGTATTTCTTTATCTCCAGGCAGTATACTGTTCAAGGGCTCCCAGACTTAACTGAACTTCAGTCAGCGGAATCGGGAAAAACTCGTGTTTCCCGGGTACAAAATCCACAACAAATCCGGGATAAACAGCGAGGTTTGTTTCACCTATAAATTCGTCTGCCAGACCCCAGCGAACCAGATCGAAGAAACGATGGCCTTCCATCGCCAGTTCTAACCTGCGTTCATGAACAATATCTTCGAATGAAATAGCTGATAAGTTCTCAGGATATACTGTATTACCAGACATTCGGGCACGTGTTCTTACCATGTTTATATAATCCAGAGCAGCAGTAAGATCGCCCGTTCCATAAGCAGCTTCTGCAGCCATAAGGACAACATCTGCATATCGAATTTGTCGCAGATTCATCGGGCCTTCGTTATCATTTGTTCGTTGATCCCAGTATTCTTCAGGCGAACATTCGTATTTGCGGCTGATTGTATTAGTAGGAAGATTTTCGAAACTCATGTTGTACCAGCCATAACCATCATCACTGTCAAAGAGATAAACCGTATCTCCGGGTTCACCAATCGTTGTGGTAAAGCGGGGATCTAGCCTGGGATCAACCGGAGTTGAGTTAAGACCGGTTTCTCTAACATCATTATTACCAAATGCATCGATCAAATAATAGGTTGGGAGATTAAAACTCCAGCCTCCTGCAGTTTTTGACTGAGTCGGATTTGAATTATTATGATAAAACCGGATAGCTGTGTATGTAGTCCAGTATGTACCACGAGATTCTGTCCATCCCTGCAGGTCCATAACATTTTGAATTTCCCAGATACCTTCGGCACTATTGTCGGCATCAAGTGTAAAGATCCATCTGTAACCACCAACTCCGTTTGTTGCATCTCTCCAGGAATCATACCTCTCACCGTTAATTCCTACAAGTTCATACTGGCCTGAATTTATTACTTCATCAGCATACTGTAAAGCTTCACTCCAGCGTTCGGTGCAGGCGCCAAAACGCTCATCGCCTGAATAATTCATGGCGTAAGATGATTCAAACAACAACATTTTTGCCAGAAGTGCCCGTGCGGCCCCTTTTGTTGCCCGGCCAATTTCATCAGGGGGAAGCTGGCTTTTTTCGGGAAGGTAAGGAATTGCAGCTTTCAGATCTGCTTCGATCACATCATAGACTTCTTTTATAGTAGCTCTTGAAGGGTGAGGCATAGACGGATCTGACATCTGATCAGCAATGGGTACACCTCCAAATGTCTGTGTCAGCAGAAAATGATAGAAAGCACGTAAGAATAACATCTCAGCAATACGTTGATTGACAACATCAGGATCTGCGGTCGGATCATTTGCCACCACATCTTCTACCCTGAAAATAAAATCATTGGCTATACGAATACCTTTATAATAGTAGCCCCATGTAATAAACACCCGTTCATCATTTGTAGTATGAATCATTCTATCGATATTCTGAATTTCAGGCCAGTCAGCAGTGTTCTCACCACCGCATTCCGTATCGTCAGATGGAACGCTGCCATGAGCCAGAATATAAAATATATCGAAAATATCGCGGGAACATAACATACCATATGCTGCGGTAGCAGTAAGGTCAAGCGCTTCAAAACTATCATAAAAGGATTCCTCAGTTTGAAGTGCAATAGGTTTTCTTTCAAGAAAATCTTCACTACAACTCAATGATAGTATAAGAATTGTAATTAAGCTTATATACTTTTTTCTAAATATTTTCATTGTCATATTCTTTAAATTGGCACATTAAAAAGTAACATTAAGTCCTACCGAAAACATTCTGGCCGGCGGATAAGCTCCTTTATCAAGCCCCTGTACAAGCAGGTTGTTTGTATTGGATGAAGCATCCGGATCAATATTTGAGCCCACTTCGGGATCAAATCCTGTGTACTTCGTTATAGTAATGAGGTTTTTACCACTTACATAGAACCTGCATCGTTCAATACCTGCCTTACTTGTCCATTCCCTGGGAAGGGTCATGCCCAGCTGCAGATTTTTAAGACGCAGATAAGCACCGCTTTCCATGTAGAAATCAGACATTCTTGAAAGGTTCTGATTCGAATTTCGGGGATCTATCCGGGGATATTCTGCATTATAATTGGCGGGAAACAAAATATTGCCATCATCATCCCTGATCTCTTCACGATAATGGTTGTCCTCATAATCAACGGCCCAGTTAAATTGTCCGTCAAAACTATAGAGGTAGTATTTTATAGAATTGAAGATCTTATTGCCTCCTACTCCTTGTAAGAAAATTGACAGATCAAACCATCCGTATTCAAAATCCAGGTTCAATCCATAAATATATTTGGGATTAGGATTTCCAATTGGACCAAAATCATCACCATCAAGAATGCCATCACCATTCAGATCAACAAATCGAAAATCACCAGGTTGTGCGTTAGGTTGAGCATATTCACGGTTGCCTTCTCCATCAACAATGTATGGTTGATTCACTACAAGGTAATTGCCATCTTCATCCAGGATAGGATCACCATTGCCATCTGTGGCTACATCCGCCATGCTAAATAGTCCATTGGTTTGCAAGCCATAATATTCTCCAATGGATTGACCTGAAATTGTTTTTGTCAGGGTACCAACTACACCCTTTGTCTGACCAGCAGGAATAGTATCCGGATCGATCTTAACAGCTTTTGTTTTTATATAGGTGAAATTAACATTTATTGAATAACCCAGTTTGCCGGCATTATCCTTCCATGAAGCTGTAAACTCGAAACCTCTGTTCTCTAATTTACCTATATTCAATGTGGGACTTGATTCTCCTCCTTCCTGTGTTTCAGATCCGGAACGGACCATATAACCATAATAACTGGCAGGAGTCACGTCCATTAACATTTCGTCATTCTGCCTGATAAAGTAATCAGCTGTAAAAAATAATTTATTATTGAGTAATCCCATGTCAAGACCTAAATTGCTGGTAACAACACCCTCCCAGGCAATTGCCGGATTGGCAAGTTTGTTGGAAGCGGCACCGGTTAAAGTGGTGGGTGTATTGTCGAAAGAATACATATAAACTGGTGCTGTAGCAATAGTAGCATAATAGGCATAATCTGCAATTGCATTGTTACCGACTTTACCCCATCCATATCTTATTTTACCAAAGTTCAGAAAACCAAGCTTGTTTTTAATAAAGCCAAGTTCGGAGAATTTGATCCCTACTGAAAAGGAAGGGAATAAACCAGACCTGTTATTTGGTCCGAATTTTGAAGAATAGTCTTTTCTAAGATTCCCCTGTGCAAGGAAAGTACCTTTGTAATCGTAATTGATACGACCAAAATATGAATAACCACTACTCTCGTTCCCATATCCATCGGGGAATTGCGAGGTAGATTCATTGTTAAGACTGGCCCTGAAGTACCACATTTCCCTTGTTTCATTAACAAGGTCCATACGTTCGGCATTCATGGTTTCGTATTTGTTGTATCCGGCTTCAAATCCAGCCATTACCAGAATATTATGTACATTAAAAAGTGATGTGTTATAAGTCAGAATATGCTGCCACAGCCATCCGGTATTGGTCGATGATGCTTTGTATATTCTGCTATTATCATTTTTATTTGATGGAGTGATGAAATATACAGGCGAAAAATCAACATCGTTTGTAAACTTAAAATTTCCGGATAATCTGTTTTCATAACTCAAACCTTTTAACGGTTCGATGACAGCAAAAGCTGTTGCTGTGGCAAGATATGTCTGTTGTTCCCTGTTTTCCAGTTCGATATTGGCAACGGGATTGGATGTATTACCCAAAGGTGTTGCACTCCAGTTTGTTGTGTCATTTTTCTCGGTGGCAGCAGAACCGTCCGGATTTACGTATACCGGTACAAATGAATGGTATTGAACTGCTGGCAGGACAGGTGTATTGTATTCATTAAAATATTTCCATTCCTCAAATCCTTTGAAAGACTGGCGTGTAAACGAAAAATTCTCTCCAATACGGAGCCATTTATTGGCTTTATGATCTGAATTGATACGTATGGAAATCCTGTCGTAAGAGGTTCTCTTTAATATACCTTCCTGTTTCAGATAGCCTATTCCCAGAAAATATGTCGATTTTTCGTTTCCGCCAGATGCACTCAGATCATAACTACTCATCGGAGCTGTTCGTAATATTTCTTCCTGGTAATTGATGGTCGGGAGTGAATCGGGATTTGGAAAAGTGAATGAGGGACGTCCTGCAATGGCTTCATACTCCGTATACAATCTTCCAAATTGCGGACCATTTGCAACCTCTAAAAGATTATGTGCCTTTTGCCAGCCATAATACATATTAAAATCAACGGTGGTTTTGTCTCTCTGACCCTTTTTTGTTGTGATGAGGATAACGCCGTTTGCAGCACTAGAACCATAGATTGCACCTGCTGATGCATCCTTTAAAATTTCAATTGATTCAATATCAGCATTGTTTACCGACTTTGGATCGGCGGGAACACCATCTACTATCCAGAGAGGATTCGTTTTGTTAATAGAACTAATACCACGAATTCGCACGTCGACATTCGCTCCGGGAGCACCTGTATTGGCAATGATATATACCCCTGCGGCACGTCCCTGTAAAGCTTCCTTCACATCCTGAGCAGGTACTTTATTGATTTCTTCACTGCTCACAGATGCAACAGCCCCTGTCAGGTCACTTTTCTTTTGTACTCCATAACCTATCACAACAACCTCCGACAATTGTTGAAGATCTTGTATAAGCAAAAATGATACTTCAACAGTTCCGTCAGCTGTTACAGTTATGCTTCTTGTTTCTTTCAGGTAGCCGATAAAACTGGCAGAGAGCTCAACCGTACCTGCTGATATATCTGGTAAAGTGAAATTACCGTCGATATCGCTCACGGTACCTTGTGTAGTACCTTCAATAAAGATGTTGGCGCCAATAATTGGTTCGCCTTCAGCATCTGCCACTGTACCTTTTATGGTTCCCTCTTGTGCTACTAT
>DAOUOU010000030.1 GCA_030626465.1 Bacteroidales bacterium | reverse complement strand
TGGTCATCTATTAAATTTACAATATTTAACTCAATAAATAAAATCATTCCCCTTCTCTAGTTTCTTTTATCCGCACCCCACACAATTTGACTGTCAGGCCAATAATTGTACCTGATCACAAAGAAATCAGGCTTGAAGTTAAAGCACGGAGCGGAAATTTTCAGGTAACTGTCGATAACCGGACAGTATTGATGGAAGCCAAAAACAACATATTTTATATAAGAAAAGCGAAATTTCAGTTGAAAATTGTAAATTTCCGCTTTAATAATTTTTATTCAACTATTCGCAACAAATTGATGTGGGGTGCGGATAAAAGAAACTAGAGAAGGGGAATGATTTTATTTATTGAGTTAAATATTGTAAATTTAATAGATGACCAATTTAATCTGATTTTTAGTAAAGGATATGGCAAAGATTGATCATGTTAAGCTTAGTGTTGTACTTGCAATTTTATTTTGTTGTATGCCTGAACAAGTGAATGGCCAACGCTGGAAACTCCGCAGGTATGAAGTTGGAGGCGGGATTGGCGTTACTCAGGTATTTGGTGATATTGGAGGTACAATTGATAAAGAAAATTGGTTAGGGCTCAAGGATATTAAGATCGATGAAACGAGGCTGGCTATCCCTTTGTTCGTAAGGTATAAGCTCGATCCGGTATATGTAGTAAAGGTAAACACAATATTGGCATTTGGCAATGGCACCGATAAAGATTCCAGAAATGACAGGGGAAGAAGTTACAAGACGATGCTTTTTGAATTTTCAGCGCAGGCAGAGTATTATTTTATTGCAGAGGAAAGGCGATATAAATCTGCAGCAATGTTCAATCGACGCGGAATGATAAACAACTACATGTCTTTTAACGCATATGGTTTTCTGGGAATTGGAGGAGTTTATTCGAGAGCTAATGTAACCTTCACACAAGATATTAATCCTGAGATAGACAATATCAAGAGAAATAACCTTGGGATAGCATTTCCATTTGGAGTTGGATTAAAATACATTATTGATGACCGATGGCTGGTAAATGCCGAACTGGGTTACCGATATTCTGTTACGGACTATATCGAGGGGTACAAGCAGACAAGAGATTCCAAGTATAGCGATGTCTATTATTTTCTTACTTTCTCTGTTGGCTACCGTCTGGAAACTTCGAGAAGGGGGTTGCCATCCTTTTTAGATAAGGAATACCGTAAAACCCGGTCAAAAAACAGGAACAAACGCAATCCCCAAAAACCTAAATCGAAAAAAGAAGCAATACATTAAATACGGTGTAATTTGTTTCCTGATTTTTGTGTATTTCTTGTTTTCTTTTATGTTTTTTTAAGAAAAATTCTGATCTTGGGCGCTAAAAGTAGCTTATTTTCGTTGTTGAGTAGCGAATAAGATGAATACAATGAAACAGATCCTAATTATTTGCTTTGTTTTTTTCAATCTTCTTTTTGTTAAAGCTCAGCACTATACCGATTTAGGAATTATTGCGGGGGGTACCTATTATATGGGAGAGATCAATCCGACCCGTCACTTCTATAGTATTTCACCAGCTCTTGGAGGATTGTTCAGAGTTAATATTAACAAAAGATACGCTGTACGATTAAGCGGGTTGTATTCTGGTCTGAAAGGGAATGATAATGATTTTCCGAGCAGGGTTACACCACTTCGCCCGCGACAAAGTTTTAACAAACAAATTGTGGATTTTAGCGGCCAGCTTGAATTTAATTTTCTCCCTTACATCACAGGAGAAGAAAAATGGCTTTACAGTACTTATTTAGCCGGAGGCATTGGTTGTGCTCTCTCGATTGGTAACAAACCTTTTATCACCATACCTTTTGGGATCGGGTTAAAGGTAAATCTAACCACCAGATTAAGTTCAGGGTGTGAGTGGAGTTTCAGAAAAACCTTCAGAGATGATATTGACAATGTAGAAAACCAGCTTGGGAATACCATTCTGAATAATAATGACTGGTATTCGTTCATCGGCATTTTTATTAGCTATAAGTTTTTTAAATTTGCAGCTGATTGTCCGGCATATAATTAGAATTTTTTAAGGAATGGTATCCAAGGAACAGCTTGATTTAAAAAGGTTGCCTAAGCACGTTGCCATTATTATGGATGGTAACGGAAGATGGGCCAAGAAAAAAGGCAATCCGAGAATCTATGGCCATAGCAATGGCGTGGCTGCTGTTCGTGATACGGTTGAAGCTGCTGCTGAAATAGGCATTAATTTTCTGACCTTGTATGCATTTTCAACTGAAAACTGGAACCGCCCTCGTACTGAAATCGATGCACTCATGTCTTTATTGGTATCTACCATCAACAAAGAGACCAAAACTCTGCTTGAGAATAATGTAAGATTACAGGCTATAGGTGATATTGGTTCATTGCCCAATTCTGTTGCAAAGCAGTTAAAGGGTGCAATAGAGAAAACAAAAAGAAAAACAGGGCTAAATCTGATTTTAGCTTTAAGTTACAGTTCTCGATGGGAAATGCTTAATGCAGCAAGGAATTTAGCTGAAGATGTGCAACAGGGAAAGATTGACAGTGAAGATATTGACAGTACTGTATTCGAAAGTTATTTGAATACTTCCGGTATCCCTGATCCGGAACTACTTATCCGCACAAGCGGTGAATTTCGCATCAGCAATTTCCTTCTCTGGCAGATTGCTTATACCGAACTATATTTTACTCCAACCTTATGGCCCGATTTCAGACGAGAAGATTTTTACATGGCTATTGCTAATTTTCAAAGCAGGGAAAGACGATTTGGCAAGATTAGTGAACAAATCGTTGAGAATATCAACATAAACAGTTAGTCAGAGCATGCGCATATTATTGATCTCAGCTTTTCTAGTATTAACCTTTGGTAATGTTTTCTCACGGTTCATACCTGACAGTGTTGAATACAAAACGATGGATTATGCAAGGCCAAAGGAATATATCATTGCTGACATTGAAGTTACCGGTGTTAAGTTTCTTCAGCCATCGCATCTTGTTACCATTTCGGGTTTGAGCAAGGGCATGAAGATTAAGATTCCAGGGTCTGAAATAACTCAGGCAGTTAATAATTATTGGAAGCATGGTCTTTTTTCTGATGTGAAAATCTTTGTTGCTAAAATTGAAGACGGTAATGTCTACTTAGAAATTCAGTTGCGTGAACAACCTCGTCTTAATAGCTTTGAAATTACAGGGGTCAACAAAACAGAAAAGGGTGATATCGAAGAAAAAATAAACATCAGACGTGGTATTCAAATTACGGAAGATATACTGAACAACTCTTCATTAATTATTAAGAAGCACTTTAAAGAAAAAGGATTTTTTAATGTAGGTGTTGATATTTCGCAGAGAGAAGATACCTCCGTAGTTAATATGATTGATCTTCATATCAAGGTGGATAAAAATCAACGGGTAAAAATTCAGGAAATAATTTTTGAAGGCAACGAAGTATACAATGATCGCCGGTTGCGTGGTCTTATGAAGAAAACAAAGCAGCGCGATCTGAATATTTTTAAGGGTTCAAAATTCATAGAAGCAGAATATAAGGAAGATAAGAAAAAACTAATGCAATTCTATAATGAGAATGGATACCGCGATGCAAAAATTCTTAACGAAGAACTTGTTCACCTAAGCGATAAACGTATAGGATTACAACTCACCATCTTTGAAGGCAACCAATACTATATCAAGAGTATAACCTGGATTGGGAATACGAAATATCCTTCTAAATACCTAAGCCTGATATTAGGCATGAAGGTCGGTGATTTATACGATCAGAAAATGTTGCAAGACCGCCTTAGCATTGATGAAGATGCGATTACATCGGTATACATGGATAATGGTTATTTATTTTTTAGTATTAACCCGGTTGAGGCCAATATTGAAAATGACTCTGTTGATCTTGAATTAAGAATTTACGAAGGGAAACAGGCAACGCTTAATGATATTGTGATTACTGGCAATACAAAAACCAATGAACATGTTGTAAGGCGTGAACTATACACCCGTCCGGGCGAACTATTTTCCCGAACAGATATTATCAGATCCGTACGGGAGTTGGCCACTCTTGGACATTTTAATCCTGAGACAATTTCACCTAATCCTCTTCCAAATCCTGCTGACGGAACTGTTGATATTGAATATGGTTTGGAAGAACGTGCCAACGACCAGCTTGAATTATCAGGTGGCTGGGGAGGATATTATGGTTTCATGGGTACAATCGGAATTCGGTTTGCGAATTTTTCGATTCGAAAATTTTTTGATGCCAAAGCCTGGAGACCTGTTCCCAGCGGCGATGGCCAGACTTTGCAACTAAGAGCACAAGCCTCAGGCCCGAGTTATCAGGGGTATAATATCAGTTTCATTGAACCCTGGTTTGGTGGAAAGAAACCAAATTCCTTCTCCGTTTCTTTGTACTTCTCAAAACAACGGCCCTATGCACAATACAATTCGTTTGATTCACTTGATCCTTCTTTTAAGACATATGGTGCCTCAATTGGTATAGGCAAACGTTTAAAATGGCCTGATGATTATTTTTCTCTTTATACAGAATTGTCTTATCAACAATATAGATTACACAATTACAATCTTGGGCTTCTGTACAATGGCAATTATAATCTACTAAGTCTCAAACTGGTATTGTCAAGAAGTTCACAGGATCAGATGATATACCCGAGAAAAGGATCATCCTTTAGTTTAGGCTTACGGGTAACACCCCCCTATTCAGCATTTAGTGGAATTGATTATAGTGATGCAACATATGAAGAGAGGTTCAAAAATATTGAGTTTCACAAATGGACTTTTAATAGTGCATGGTATACAAGTTTGATGGGAAATCTGGTATTGGCATTAAAAGCGGACTTTGGATACCTGGGAGCATACAACAAGACAATAGGGCAGCCCCCATTTGAAAAATTCGATGTCGGAGGTAGCGGATTAAGTGGTTACAACCTCTATGGTACGGATATTATTGCGCTTAGGGGTTACGAGGATGGAAGCGTTACGCCTTACGAAGAGGGAACTTCAATTTCCAATGGAAATATATATACAAGGTATTTCGCGGAATTGCGATATCCTTTTTCATTAAATCCATCAGCTACTATTTATGGTCTGATATTTATAGAAGCAGGAAATGCGTGGGGCCAGTGGAATGAATTTAATCCGCTTGCTGTTAAAAGGACTGCCGGATTAGGCATCAGGGCTTTTCTTCCTATGTTCGGTATGCTTGGGATTGACTGGGGTTATGGATTTGATCCTGATAATCATACACCGTATAAAATATCAGGCGGTCAATGGCATTTTGTATTGGGTCAGCAATTCTAGAATGAATATCGGTACGAATTTTGTAAATTCGTCTCATAGTAACTTAAATATTCAGACAGATGAAACCCTCATGCACCATAATTCGCACCTGTGTACCGAAACACATGCAATATACAGGAATAAAAGGAGATGATTAAACATGAGGGTTCTATGGCATGAACAGACTGTTGTTAGTACTTATAATACTATAAATTATTGATTAGTAATGTTTAATTAAAAATTAATGTAGTGAAAAAACTAGGAACAACCTTAATCTTATCTTTAGTTGCAATAAGTTTTGCTTTGGCCCAGAAATATGCCTTTGTTGATACAGATTATATTCTGAGCAATATCCCATCTTACAAAGCAGCTGAAGGTGAATTGGATAAGCTATCTCAACAATACGAGAACGAGGTAAAAAGCATCTATGAGGAAATAGATAAAATGTACCGCGAATACCAGGCAGAAAAAGTATTGCTTGCCGATGAGATGAAATCGAAACGTGAAGAACAAATCATCAGCAAAGAACGGGAAGCAAAAAAACTCCAGAATGACTATTTTGGACAGGAAGGATTACTTTACAAGAAAAGACAGGAGTTGATTAAGCCTATACAGGATGAAGTGTTCAATGCTGTCAAAGAAATTGCTAATGAAAACGGATATGCCGTCATCTTTGATTCTGCAAGCGGGCCTACAATGCTTTATACCAACCCCCGGTACGACGTAAGTGATGAGGTGTTACAAAGATTAGGTTATAAAAATTAATTTCATACATTTGTGCCCAAATCACATTCTTTATAAGAAAATGAAGAAATATTTATTAGTAATACTTGTGAGCGTAGTAGTTTTCAGTTTATCCTTAAATGGTCAGGTTAAACTGAAAATTGGTCACATTAATAGTCAGGAACTATTAGCCGCTATGCCTGCGAGTGATAGCGCTCAAAAAAAACTTGAAATAATTGCTGCAGATCATGAGCTTGTGCTCGAGGAGATGTCTGTAGAGTTTAATAAAAAATTTGAGGCGTATAGAACAGCTATGGAAGCAGGAACTTTAAGCGATCTTGCCCGGGCTACAAAAGAAGCTGAACTTGAAGATATGCAGAACAGGATTGCGACTTTCGAACAAACTGCACAACAAGATATACAGCAGAAAAGAGTAGAGCTGTTTACACCTGTACAGGAAACTGCACTTAACGCTGTGAACGAAGTCGCAGAAGAAAACGGATTCACTTATATTCTGGATACGGGTATAGGTGCCGTTGTATACACCTCACCTGATTCGGAAAATATATTGCCTCTGGTTAAAGTAAAGCTGGGACTACAATAAATATTTGAAAAGAATTTTAAAGCCAACTCAAACGAGCTGGCTTTTTTTGTATATTTCGGTATGATTCATATGCAGGACAGACCAATAGGAGTTTTTGATTCGGGGCTGGGAGGATTAACAGTGGCCAAGGCTATTAGCATGGTATTGCCCAATGAAAACATGATCTACTTTGGTGATACGGCCCACCTTCCTTATGGAGATAAATCCAAAGAAGCCATTATTCAGTATTCTACCAGAATTACTGAATTCCTGGTTGAAGAAAAATGTAAAATTGTTGTAATTGCCTGTAACTCTGCCTCCTCAAATGCATTTGAGGAGGTTGTTAAAAAAGCAGGTACAAAAATTCCCGTTTTGAATGTAATAGATCCTGTGGTTGATTATGTGGCAGGTACCGAATCAAAAAAAATTGGCATTATAGGTACTAAAAGTACAATCGACAGCAATACATATCATGAGAAAATTCACCATAAAAAAAAGGGTGTATATGTAGAATCAATGGCAACACCCTTGTTGGTGCCGATGATTGAAGAAGGATTTATTTTCGACGATATAAGCAATGCAATCATACGAACATATCTGTCGCGCCGTGAAATTAGTGGTATTGATTCACTTATCTTAGGTTGCACTCATTATCCCATCATAAAGAATCAGATAAACAAATATTATAACTTTGAGGTTGATATAGTTGATACAGGCAAAATTGTGGCAGAAAGTCTTCGTAAATTGCTTGAAGATAATGAGATAGCTAATAGAACTTCTGCCAAGAGCAGTAATAAATTCTATGTTTCGGACCTTACACATTATTTCGAATTAATTTCCCGTATGTTTTTTGAAGAAGAAATCAAAATTGAGAAACTGAATCTTTGGAAATAATCACAAAAAAACAATAACAGCACATACGCTGAAGAGGTGAGCCAGATCATTTAAATTTCGAATTATCTAACAAATTGATTAATAGGTGATTAATATCACCTACCTAAAGTAAAATTTATATTCTTTCTAAATAGTATCAATAATCTATTGATATATAGATATTTACATATATGTGATTTTGAATTTATCAGGTTTTCTCTCTGCTATTATTCTTGTTTGATGTAACCAAATGCATGATGAATAAAAGGTTTTTAGTAATTTCTATTGACTAAAACTATACAGTTACATGCCAATCTTCTTATAAACAAATACAGAATGAAATCATTAATGAATAAACTGTACTTTAAGACTGCAGAATCAGACTTGGAGCTACAGAGTTGTTACCGTTTACGCTTTCAGGTTTATTGCAAAGAGAAGCGGTGGTTACCTGTGGAAAATTTTCCTGATGGTATGGAAAAGGATAAATACGACGAAAAGGCAGCACATGTTATGGCGCTGGATGAAGACTTTAATGTTATCGGAAATATGCGTATAATAAAAGAGAGTGATTATGACAGGCTTCCTTATCTTGATCATCCGGGTATGAAGGGAGTTGATCACAAGGCAAAAAATCTGGCTGAACTGTCAAGGTTTGTCATTACTGCAAAAAGGAACAGGCACCTGGTTTTGAAAGGATTACTTCGCCTCGTATACCTTACCAGTCGCAAGATAGGTGTCGACAATTGGGTGTATGTGTCCGAACCCACGCTTATTCGCTTTATCGATCGGTATAAATATTTTTTTCAACCAATATGCCCACCGGCAAAGTATTATGGTGGTTTTACTTTAATTGCAGCATGTGATATTAGTAAAACTGAAGCACGATGGAAAGCAAATGATATGGATACATGGAATTATCACTGGAAAGAACCAACCATGATACAACAATAAGCATGTTTGGATTGATACGTTTGGGTACATGGATTACGAACCAGATAATTTTTTTTCGTAGTTTAGTTCCAGGCCGTTAAGGAATTCATTGTAATTATAAGTTTGCACTTCAATCTCGATGGGAGAATGATCATTTACAATAGGATAGATTTTTTTATCGAGGTTTTTACTTTTCTGTATGTTTTCTTTCAGGTGGATTTTGAGGAGGAGCCGGTCATCTGAGGTTTTGAGGGTGAAAAGTCCGGTAATCGATGAAGCAACTTCGAAGTCGGAATATAGTTTTTCTTTAATGTCTTCAATATATATGGTATTTCCGTTAACTGATCTTTTACTTCCGGTTCTTCCAAACAACAACGCAATGGGAAGCTTCAGATCAGGGATCAGATGAGTATATTTTCCGGTCAGATTATCCCGAACATGTGTATATTTCATTACCTGTCCCCTGTCACCGGTCGAATACCTTACAATTGGTAAAATACTATGGGTATCGACAACAGAGAAAAGAAATTGTTCGTGATCTTCATTAGTTCTGTTTTCAATATAGGTTTTGAAAGGGTAATAATGAAAAAAGCAGGGATAGGCCTCTGTATGGGTTTTAATGAAAGCATTCTTAAGTTTTTTATCTTTTATCATAGTACGTCGTAACCCTACAGTATATCTTGATTCATGAAATACATTCAATCCTAATTCTGTCATGCCCATGGTAGCATATATTCCTCTTGTATCATTACTATCTATATCCATATCAAGCCGGGCAGCCAAATATGTTCTGAGCGATTCAGGCAACCAGTCCTGAGCGGTAATCATACTTAGCTGTAGTTTTTTCCAGTCGATTTTTTGTTCATCGCCATCTTCAATAAGCTTCTTTAAGAAATGCGGGTCGCCGACAAGAATAGTCTGATCATACTGAGGGGCTATTTTTTTTAAAAGAGAAAGAGCCATATCACTTCTTACACTTGTTTCAGCAAGAGGTAAGGAAGTTTCAATGTGAACTCCCATAGGAGCACAATTGATAAGGAATGTTCTCTTATTCGAAATATTGAACCAATAATCGAGCGTAGTGTCGACATCCATACGACCTGATTTCAATGCTTTTTCTGATGAAAATCCAAAGGCAAAATTACCCGAGAAACCTGAGCTTGACATAGCCAGTTTCATTTTATCGCGATTCTTTCCCAACAACTCAGAAAAAGAATAGGTATTGAAAAAGTTTTGTTTATTGAGCACGGGAACCTTTGTCTGAAAGTCATTCAAGTCTTTAATATCCGAAAGCTGAAGGTTGTTTTTCCTGAAAATATCCCGATAAGCCGGAGAGATCCGGTAAGATCGATTTACTGCTTTCATGAGCTTCCTTACTGAAATTGATTCAAATTTCTCAGGCGAAGTATGTTTAAGTATTTTCAGGGCCTGTTGCCTCTTGTATTTTTCAAATCGGGGAAGCACTTTCATGGTAATACCTACTTAAAGTAAACCTTGCATGAAAGATTCAAAATTCCGGAAAAATATTCTTTCCTTAAGCTCTTCGGAAATGTTCAGATCCATTATGCAGTCAACAAAATCTTTGATCCTATGCATTTTCCCTTCATAAGGCATGGGAAAATCGGTACCAAAAACGAATTTCTCTTCGCCTACCCGCATGATCATATTTTCTGTGAGAATTTCTTTTATTTCGTAAGGATAAGCTGCTGTATCAATGAATACATTCGGATGTTTTTCTGTGATCATAAACGATTCGTTATGCCACAGGGTGCCAAGATGTGTGAGAATAATTTTTAAATTCGGAAAGTCGTTTGCCACAGCATCAATTAATATCGGATCGGCTTGTTTAAGTTTTACCATATTGCCAAAAG
Source organism: Bacteroidales bacterium (assembly GCA_030626465.1). GTDB lineage: Bacteria > Bacteroidota > Bacteroidia > Bacteroidales > UBA10428 > UBA10428. The sequence continues at coordinate 8,324 of DAOUOU010000030.1, read as the reverse complement.
GTGTGGTCCCTACATGAAAGACAACAGGAATACCAAGTTCGGAAGCCAGGTCATAAACCGGCCACATCTTTTTATCATCCGGATAAAAGTTTTGCAGTGGCGGATGAAGTTTTAGTCCTATCAGATGCAGTTTCTCAACCGCGTCCTCCAGATTTTTTCGTGCATTTTTCTTATTTGGATCAACTGAAGCGAAACCATAAAATCTATCTGGCAATCTCTGACAGACATCCGCAACAAACTGGTTACTCGCACTGAGCAATGGACCTTCCAGTGCAAACAAAACCGATTTTGTGATGCTTGCTTCATCCATCTGAACAAGAAGATTTTCAAGAGATAACATTGATATGACCTTATCCAGATCAGTAAAAGCAGGTATGCCTTTTAAATACTTCAGCTGATGTTTGTTATTTTCCGCAAAAACAACAGATGTGTCGATCAGGTGAGTGTGTGTATTAATGATTTGCATTTCGAGCAGGATTGCAGAAGCACAATAAAAGATAAGAAGAAAAAATTAATTCCATGGTGATAAGACAAATAATTAACTAAGGTTTGTAGAAAGGATCCTTATAAATTTTTCTGAAAATATAGATTCTGTTTACCAGGCTTATTGCTATCATTGAGGCAAGAGCGGTAAGGTTAAAATTCCTTACAACCAGCATAGTGGTTAAAATTCCCAGCATAACAAGAAGGGTTGTTCCATAAACCAGCAGCATAAAGAACTTTTTACTATTCATCTGCCCCGGTGATTCCTTAAGGAATACTATGAGTAATAGCAAAGGATTGGCCCATAGCAGGTTCGTATTAAAATTGAAGATATAATGATCGGTTAACAGCCACAGAGATAAGATCAACACACCCAGAGAACCTGCGCTTATCAGAACAAACTTCCGGAAGATCCGGAAAAATCCCTGAATGTAAGTATCAAAAATCAGTGAGATTAACAAACAAAGCGTGAGTGGCCATAGTATTATGCCCGGATGGATCAATGGTTTTACATCTGAAGGATAGTATTGAAAATATACATTGTCAGGCAGGGCCAGGCTCTTTTCGAATCCAAATTCCTGTTTTATGTGAATATTCTTAATCAAGAGGTGCAGATAATCCGGTAAAAATGATACATCTTTTCCCTTTGCTCTTCGGTCGGCAGGCAGGCCCATCAGAAAATCCACACCCATATCTGTCCATGGTTTGTCTTTAAGGTAAATGTTTATTAGTTTGCGAAAGCTCATACCGGGTATTGCCAGTTGGTTGTAAACCAGACTATCTGATACGGAAACCGACAGTAATTCAAGGAGTTTGGTGGAGCAATTGTTATAGAGAAAATCATATAAATAGTCACGGTTCCGGGGCAAATAATTCACTTCCAGAAACTGAGTCATTTCATATTTTTCGACAGGTGACAAGTTCAATGTGGTTTCAATAAGTGAACGATTATCCAGTTTAGCCTGCTGAAGGACCAGATCAAAGGGTGCTTTCGAAAGCCTGTACATCAGTTTCCCGCGAATAAATCCAAAATAAAAGGAAGGATCATCGAAGTCGAATGTACCGTAATTGTAAACGAAATCGGTATTGTCATACGAATTTTTAACTCTTACGGCACTATGTCCAAACACTGAATGCAGTTTATCCCCCGGCGAGGTTGTCAATAAGGAAACCTGGATATTACGGTAACCGGTCTGACCATAGATAGTTGTATTACAATGCAATAGCAAGCTTTGCAGAAACAGAAGAGAACTGATTACACCTATCTTTTTCATCTGTTTAAAATTTTTGATTTCTGAATGTATCAAAAATTTATAATACATTCAGGAACTCATATAAATTTTAATCATTCCCTTGTGTGAATTTAGAATGATGAAAATTCATATTCGTTTCATGAAGAATAATCTTTTGACGATTGATCGGGTAATTATGCTGCAATGATAGGAAAAAAGACTTAGTGTTTACAAAAGATAATTATCAGATAGTTTGAAACGCATAAATTTAGTACCATGCAAACATCCAAAGCCGATCAGTTGAAACCATATTTGGGGTTATTGCTATTAAAATCGAGAGATGAAAAATCAGGGTTCAGTTCATAGTTCAGGTAAGTGTAATCCTGAAAAAGTCCCTTCTCATCATAAGTTTTAAAACCGACTGGGAATTGACGGTTTTTATCTATATAGACTATTATTTGCTTTGCATAATCTGACGGGACCATGATGGTTGATCCGGGCTTCAGTTTCTCGAATGATTTTATTTCAGAGTTTTTTTCAAGGATCGTATAGTCGCAAAGCTTCAGTTTTTTTGATATTGACTCAAGTGTTTCATTATCACCAACTTTATAAGGAAGGTATTTGAAGTTGTCATTGGTAAAGACAACTTTATAGCAAATGATACCGGCGTATTTTACAAGACCTTTGTACTGCCAGATATTTGCATCGGTCTCATCGTATTTATTGTAAAGATCTTCCACCACTTCGAGAAAGTATGAAAAACCGGCCCTGTATATTGAATGGTGATTATTCTTTCGTATCATGTTGCCCAGTGGTTCGAGCTTTATATTGGATATGGTTTTTGTGTTACGGTTTATCAATGCTTTACCGTTGTTTTCTCCTCCAACATAAAGAATTTCTAATCCTTTGTGAGGATAATACTGTTTTAAGTAGATCCTATAAGGCTTATAGGCAATCTTAAAATCTGTTTTCTTATGAATGTATTCACCATTGATCCGTTCCTTAATAAGCATTGTTACTTTAACACCTTTCAGAGAATGGTTGATAGAAAAGACCTTTTCCAGAACCGCTACTCCCGGATCGGACTCGTATGCAAATGACAGGAACAGTGTAAGGATTACAGTACCGGCAAGTGAAAATCTTGAAGGTTTGAAAGTATCAATGAGAAAGGAGAACATCAGGCCTTAGAAGCATTTGACAGGCGTTTATTAACAAACTCCCAGTTAACAATATTCCAGAATGCATCAACATAATCACCTCGCCGGTTCTGGTATTTCAGATAATAGGCATGCTCCCACACATCGATGTTGAGCAGAGGGAAACCTCGCTGGTCTTCCGGGAGAGTATCCATGAAAGGATTGTCCTGGTTTGAGGTTGTAGTAATTTTGAGATTACCTTTCTGCCATATCAACCATGCCCAACCCGATCCGAAGTGTGTTTTAGCCGCTGCGCTAAACTGTTCTTTAAAATTTTCAAACGAACCAAAATCTCTTTTGATGGCATCGGCCACCGGACCGCTGGGATCGCCACCTCCTTTGGGTGACATGAACTTCCAGTACATCTTATGATTCAGGTAACCTCCTCCGTTATTGACTATTGCAGCACTGTAGTTTGATGCATTTGCCAGGATCTCCCTGACAGTATTTGGCGTTATCGGAAGTGCCCTGAGAGCGGCATTGAATTTTGCAGTATACCCGGCATGATGCTTTGAGTGATGCACCATCATGGTCTCTTTATCAATGTAAGGTTCAAGCGCATCATAAGCATATGGGAGTTCGGGAAGCAGGAATTCCTTCTGTCCGGAAAGTAGTATATTCTTTCTTCGCGCTAAAGAAGGCACAGTGACCAACCCTATTGCACCTATCATACCTGTCTTTAGAAATTCTCTCTTATTCATAATAAATTCAATGAAATAGCCACTGTGATAACAAACTTACTAAAAAAATGTTTAAGCTGAAAAATACCTTACTGAAGCTTTTCGATTAATTCCGGAACAGATAGTTTTTCCTGGTATCCTGTGTTCATATTCTTTAATGTAAACTTTTTAATTTTTATTTCTTCCTCTCCAACAAACAAGACATATGGTATTTGTTTTATGTTTGCATAATCCATCTGTTTTTTAAGGTTTTTAAATTTAATAGTGTCGGGGTATATTTCAGCAGATATTCCAGCTTTTCTGATTTCTTTTATTATTTTAAGGCACTTAATCTGTTCTTTCTCTCCAAAGTTAATAATTAACAGACTTGCTGATGTAGTTACTTCTGAAGGAAACAGATCCAGTTGTTCCATTACATCATAAATACGATCGGCTCCAAAAGAAATTCCTACTCCTGATACATCCGGAAGGCCAAAAATACCTGTAAGGTTATCATAACGTCCTCCTCCACATAAACTTCCTAGCTCAACATCATCTGCCTTCACTTCAATTATAGCTCCTGTATAGTAGTTGAGACCTCTTGCAAGTTTCAAATCAAGGTCAATTATAAGGTTTGGATTAGACGATGATAAAATTGTAAGTATTTCTTTTAATTCGTTTATTCCTTCTCGACCGATATTAGAATCTAGTAGCCAACTTTCCAAGAGTTTAATTTTATCTTCATTTGTATAATCAGCACTTATAAAACTTTGTTTTCCAGTAAAAATATAACTACATAATTCGTCAATTGCTTCTTTAGGTATATTCTTAGAAATTAATTCTTCTTCAAATCCAGTTCTTCCAGTCCTTTCTAATTTGTCCATTGCAGTTGTTATTTCAGAAAGAGAATTAGGAGTGCCAATTACTTCAGCTATTCCCGCTAATATTTTTCTATTATTCAGTTTAATGGACACCCCAATATTTAGTTCATTAAATACATCATCTATAAGTTGAATAAATTCAACTTCATTAAGAAGGGAATCACTACCTATAATATCAGCATCACATTGATAAAATTCCTGATATCTTCCCTTTTGTGGTCTGTCGGCTCTCCATACGGGTTGAATTTGATATCGCTTAAAGGGAAATTTAATATCGTTTCGGTGTTGAACAACAAAACGAGCAAATGGCACTGTTAAGTCATATCGAAGACCTTTCTTAGATATTTCCAGAGCAAATTGATTTGTTTTCTGATCTTTAATAAAGCTTATATCCGCTTTAGCCAGAAAATCGCCTGAATTTAAAATTTTGAAAAGCAATTTATCCCCTTCTTCACCATATTTCCCAAGCAATGTCGACAGGTTTTCCATTGCAGGAGTTTCTATGGAGCTATAGCCATACTTCTTAAAAACTTTTCTGACAGTATCGAAAATATACTCCCTTCTCACCATCTCGGAAATAGTAAAATCGCGTGTGCCTTTTGGTATTGAAGGTTTTTGCATTACAGTTCAGTTTAAAACGCTACAAAGTTAACATAATAGGTGCCCATTCTGCAAAATTCTTGTCATCGGCAGGAGAGTAAGGACCGTCTTTCACTTTATGGTTTACCTGTTCGAAGGAATGGGTACAATACAAACAGTAGTAAGGAGGCAATGATCAATGCCTGTCCGGGGCCCAGAATATCTGCAATAAACCCGATGCCGAAACTGAATACAGCCCCTGTTACTGAACTAAGCTGAGATTCGGCGGATAATACAGATGCCAGAATTTTTTCATCGAATTGGTCTGCAATAACAGCTACACCTGCAGGTCGACGAAAATTCTCAACGACCAGAATCAGTATAAACAGAACAATAGCAGGATAAGCCATACGAAAACTGAAGAATATGCCGGCACCCAAGCCAACCAGTATTCCGGCCAATAATGAAGTATTGAGGTAATCATGTGTTGTTCTGAACAGTGCATTCACTCTGCCGGTATTTCTTGAAGCCGATGCAGTGAGAAAATAGAGCACAAAATAAACAAGTCCGATAAGGACTATCGTATTTTCTTTCTCCGAGTTCTCTGAAGAAAGGAGTACAGGTAGTGTAACAACAACCGAACTTATCAGTATTTGCAGGTAATCCTTCGCTGCATTGTAAAAGCCACTGAACAACGCAAGGTTACTTGTTAATCTGAGATTTGCAAATCGACCAAAGGAGTGGAAGGTATCCCTGATAATCTGTGAAAGATTTAGCCTGAGGTTTTGTTTTCCTTTTGCTATGGGGCCGTCGAGGTATTTTGGATAAGTGGCCAAAATCAAAAATCCAAGCGTATAGGGAGCAAAGGAATACAGAAAAACAGAATTAAAGTTGTTGCTAAGAAGAATAAGTCCGGTTGCCACTAACGAGGATATAGCTGATCCTGTCTGTGACCATGCTCTTGTATGGCCATAGTAATTTACTTTCTGATCCTGCCATCCTCTTTGTTTGAGGTATTCAAATATCATAGCCTTATGTGTTCCTGTGCGGAAGGCATCACCCAGGGCAAAAAGCACGGTTGGCAGGATCAGCCAATGAAAGGATATGGCAAAATAGTACCCAAGAAATGATGCCATGTAAAATCCATAGGAAAAAAGCATTGTTCCCCGGCGTCCCATTGCGTCTGCTGCTATGCCACTGGGAATTTCAAAAAGAGTACGAAGAATGAAGCGAATGGAATAGAGAGTGCCTATTTGTGTATAGTTCAATCCCTTTTCGTGGAGAAATATCAGAAGAATGAATGGCTCAAAGAATCTTTGGTTTTTAAGAAATCCGTATAAACAGAACTTATAGTATTGCCAGTCTTTTCTATACCTGCTTGTCATGAAAGATCAGATCTAATGTTTAGAATAGCCAGTTCAGACCAATATACAATCCTGATTTCCCGTCGCTTTTATCGGTTGCGAGGCCAAAATTGACAGCCACAATAAAATTCTGATTGAGTGCAATATGCAATCCGGCACCATAGCTGATATGCAGTTTTTCTTTTTCATCGGGAAACAAAAAGAGAGATTCTTCCGGTACTCCTGATATATCGATCTGGTATTTCCCGGTGACCATACCAAAATCGCTGAATGTATTCAGTGCAAGATAGATGTTCTGATTCCAGAGAATGGTTTTTAAGAATATCCATCTGAATTCAAGGTTACCGAAGAGGTAATCTTCACCCACAATACGATTACGCAAAATACCCCTGAGATTCTTGGCTCCTCCCAGTGCATCACGATCGAGAGAGTACCCTCCGTTCATAAAAAACGGAAGCATGTAATAGGGCATATTCCCTGTAAGTTTTGCCTGGTATCCCAAGCGGTATACAAAAGACAAGCGGTCAGGTACCAGGGTAAAGTATTGACGATGGGTGATCCCGATCTTCGAAAAAGCATACTCGCCATTTCCCATAAATTCCGGTGCCCAGTGGAAGATGATCTCTGTCCACAGACCACGCATAGGATTGGGCTCATTATCGCGCGTATCATATACCAATCCTGCTTTCAAAAAGGTGTTGTTGCCGCCGTATACCTGATCATCAGGAATTATATCCCAGTTTACATAGTCGCCATATAATCCGCCTCCAATAGCGGGTAATTTTTTATCCTCCGGCTTTCCTTTGTTTAAGCGATCAATATCGACAGTATCTGTTTGAATACGGTAGTGTGAAACACCCGCCAGCCAGCGAAATTTATCACTGAAAAATCGTCCCTGAAAATCTGTTCTCAGGCGCAACAATTTGCGTTCCTGCCTGTAAAATATACGTGATAAGTATTCCGGATTGTCTTCCGAGTCATCTTCGAACTTGCTGTCATACAAAGCCTCATAACCATTAAAACCATAAAAATCCAAAGCACGCTCAGTCAGATAGCTGGCTTCGGCTGAGATACGCACCCTGGGTATAAGATATTCCGAGTCGTAGAGAAACTGGGCAATACCACTTCCTTTGGTAGTTAAAGAATATTCAAAGTAAAGAGAGTGCCGGTAACCGGGATAGATGGTTCCATCGCCGAAATCATAAAAGTTTACCACACCGCCAAATCTAAAGCCAACGTCGCTATCGTAAGCAATAACCGGCACAACACCCAATGACCAGCCATCTATGGTTTTTTCTTTTGGTTTACTGATTGAGTCAGGTTCCTGACCATTTGCAGAGATACTCAATAGCAGGGAAAATAGAAACAAGTAGAGGCAAGCATGTTTCATTGCAGGGAGAAATGGTTTCAAACAGGAAAATTATAATAAATTTGGGAAATTCCTTAAAGAAGATGTTTTTTGTTCGATATTCGTTCTTTAATCCTTATACGATGAAGAAAACTGTCTCGGTAATTGTAAGAATACTATTCATTCCTGTTTTTTTATTCATTCTTTTCCTATTGTTTTTTACGGTTGTTGAATACAGGCCCAAAGACAGGATCGGGTTGTTTTCTGCCCTTGTGGCTGATACGATCTGTGTTGATACCCTGTATTCGTCTCTGATTTGGAATACCGGCTATGCGGGCCTTGGAGCCAACATGGATTTTTTCTACGACGGAGGTAAGAATGTTCGCGATACCCGGGAGAATGTGATGAAAAATTTTAAGGCAGTTTGTTCCATCCTGGCATCGAATGATAGCGTTGACTTCATCTTGTTGCAGGAAGTGGATCAATCGTCTAAAAGAAGTTACCGCATCAATCAGTTTTATGCCTATGATTCCATCCTGGGTGGTCACCAGGGTTTTCCGGGATTGAATTATAATGCTGGTT
>DAOUOU010000166.1 GCA_030626465.1 Bacteroidales bacterium | reverse complement strand
TCGCAAACTAGCTTACCTTCGGCGATCTATGCTCATCTGATGAAATGAAGAATCTGATCCACAAACTTCATTTAACCAGTTTATCAGTTTACCAGTTCATCAAAGATTTGATTGAATTGCATCGTACTGCAGATCACGCACAGCAAATTAAAAATATAGTATATGATTCCTATTGATTCTGGACCATTAAACGATTAAGGATTGCAATCATTTCCGGGCGGTTTACAATGGTTGCCTTATCAGGTATTTTCATTTCTTCCTTTGGTGTGAAATCAGGATCGAATTTAGTTGCCGTGAACTGCATGAGGTAAGGGCCCATTATCAGGCGAAACTTTGTAAGCACACCACCAATGTCATGATAAGGATTTGTGACATTTGGCCTATTAAGATTTATTTCATTGGTATAGTAAATATCAAAAATCTCATCACTGTTATTAAAACTGATTCTTACTTTTTTGGATTTTAAACCGGCTAGGTAGAAAGTAGTGGTATCTTCATTAATTTCCATTCCCTCCATGCAACCAAAACAACACATCATTTCGTTTTTCCCTCCGATAAATGCATAATTTTTATCAAGCACTTTAAGGTGTGTTTTTACTTTTTTATTTTTAAAATAGGTGATATTCCCAAGCTTAAAAAAACCCATGAAGCCATCAATGTTATTGATGCAATAATCCTGGTTAAATTCAAGAACCATTTTCTTTGGAAGAAAGGAAGGATCATAATTATCTTCTTCTGCATTGAGATAAGTAATTTTGTACTCTAACCTTCCCTGGTTGTATATTCCCTCATTTCTTTTTTCCTCACACGACACCAACACCAGAATCATTGAAAAAAGTAAAAAAGTACGCTTCATATCCTAAAATTTTGGTTAAATATACGAAGCTTGAATGGGTTAGTTCCTGTATTATTTTAATATTTGACCTACTGCATATTATTCCGGTTTAAGTAACATAAAATACAGTTTAATAAGACGAGTTGTTCAAGGCTTAGCCTGGTATATATTTTTATTTATACTAGGTCTGAATTTTTTCATGCATGCTGTAACTATTGTTACGCTTAGATAAAGCGATGCTGTAACTGTTCTGATTGTCAATTTCTTCAATGAAAATTATTATTTGAGAAATTAATTTCTTAACTTGTATTTATCTAATCATTTCAAAAATACCGCCATGACAATTTACATTGGCAACATCAATTACTCTCTCGGTGAAGACGAGTTAAGAAAAATCTTCGAGGTAATCGGGAAGGTAGAAGTCATTAAGCTTATTCGCGACAAAAGAACAGGTAAATCCAAAGGTTTTGGTTTTCTGGATATGCCAAGTAAAAAAGAGGCAATGGAAGCAATTAAAACTCTAGATGGCAAAACTATTGCCGGCCGAAATTTAAGGGTTTTAAGAGCGCATACCAATAAGGTTAGGATCGCAACTGCTGTTCATGCATGATAGTATGGCATAGCTTTAGTATGCCGTTATTCATTTACTCTTACATACTCATACGATTGAAAGTTCTGTGTAGCGATAACAGCAGGCATATCATTAAAATCTTCTTTCAGATAAAAGGCTGTCCCGCATCCCAGTTGAACGGCCTTTTTTAATAAAATATTATCACGGTGAAAGGGTGAATTCATCCAACGATCCATCATGCTTTCACCAAGACTGAGATAAGTATGAGCTTTAATAGGTTCGTCATTCGGATTGTAACGAAAAACACCTTTTTCTCCCGGATACACTTCATCACCTGCTTTATACCTTAGAACAAATGATTCGACTATATTTTCAGCCAGGTACGGATTGGATATACCAACAAAACGTGCACGATCATTTGGATTGCGGAGTTTCTTTGATTTAGGATTACGATGATCGAAATAATTATATTTCACCATACTTTCAGAATGAATAGTCGCAGATTCCTCAAGTTTGGCGCTGAAAGTTAATTCGTTGAGGTTCTTTTTTTTGCGTTGCTCATTTGTAAGATAGAAAGCGACAGCATTTAATCTATTTAGATCAGGATTCTCCAAATCAATTGTTTCATTAAATGGTTCAGCCTTTCTGAAACCTTTTAAAGAATAGGAATAGAAATCTGGCTGTGAAAAGGTTTCTACAGAAAAACCGGTTAATAGAAATAGTAAAGAATATTTAAAATCAAGTATCATCCTATTGCTTAATATGTTGTATTATTTCCCTGACATAATACACCGTAATAACAGATGAACATACGAGCTTCATAAAGGTTCCTGCAAGGAATCCAATAAATGAACCAAAAGCAGCACGCAATGCAGAATTTGAATCTTTACCGGCAATTTTTTCTCCTATAAGAGCGCCAACAAAAGGTCCTCCAAGAATTGTAATGATTCCAAAGGGACCTATGGCAGGAAGGAAAAACAGTCCGGCAATAAGCCCAAGAATACTCCCCCAGGCTCCGTATTTGGATCCTCCAAACTTTCTTGTTCCCCATGCCGGTACAAAATAATCAAGGATCTGTACAATTAAGGCCAGCAAACCCAAGAATAGGAGTTCTCCGGCAGTGAAATCGGCAAACTTTGTAAAATGGATAAGGAGCACCCCGACAAAACTGAGTGGTGGTCCGGGTAATGCTGGCAGCAGGCAGCCAATAAAGCCCAGAAGCATAATTATAACTGAAAGGACAAGTAATAAATAATCCATTGTGTCAAATTAAAATCCAACTGAAAAATAGTTAATTTCAGCTGGACTTAATACAGCAAATGCAATATTATTTTTTAAAGCGAACCGTTGATAAGGAATGTTGCAGCGAATGCAATAATTGCATATAGCTCGGGGAATACAGCCAGAATAAGCGTATTTCCGAAAACATCATTGCCCGCGCCAATACTGGCAATACCGTTTGCGCATACCTGACCCTGGCGGATAGCAGACAGCAAAGCCACAAATCCTAAAGCCAGACCGGCTCCGAAAATGGCAGCAGCATGTGACCAATCCATTCCTTCAACTAAATGAACTTTCATTAAAAAGTACCCCATAAATCCATACAAACCCTGTGTTCCGGGAAGTGCACTTAGTACAAGATAACTACCAAACGCATCGCTGTTTTTTTTCAGGGCTCCAACAGCAGCATTACCGCCCATTGATGTGCCAAAGGCACTGCCGATTCCGGCTAATCCAATCATCAAACCGACACCAATATAAGCTAAAATAATAGGTTGCATAATGAATTGTGTTTATGTTTAAATTTTACTGTTATTAATTGCATTTATTTGCTAAAAGGATTATATTTTTTCCCGCCGCCAATGTACCCGGCGTTTTTGTAAAATTCCACAAAGGTTAATCGCAAAGGATGAACAAATGCTCCCAGGCCAGACATAAATATGTTTATGCCGTGCCCAACCAGCAGAATAATTATGAAGACCAGTTGTTTCACAACAGGCAAATCAGGGCTCATATTCATTGCTAATTCATTAAATACAAATCCTAAGATAGCACTTGATATGCCTAATGCAAACAGGCGGATATAAGATAATAAATCACCAAGTATGCCAGTGACCATATTGTATGTATCCCAAAGTCCGGCACCAAAATTTACCAGAATATTACGTTTCGGATCGTTGAAGAAATATATACCCAGACTGCTTATAACCAATACTATAATAAAAATGTTTTTTGCCATTTTGGCATCAAGCGTCGCCGATGTGTTTAAAAGATAAAGCGTACCTCCACCAAGTATTAAAAACAACCATCCAATGGTTGAGAAGGCATACCTGTAGCCAAACATTCGGACCTGATTGAAGGCTTTAATAAACATACCGAAAATAATTTGGATGGCCCCAAGTGCCAGTGCCAGATTAAACATTTTATTAGGATCAAGAAGAAGGTATCTGAAAGAGTTCAGAACAGGGAAATCACTTTCTGCATACCTCAATATTACCTTTTGATGACCTGCAGAAAGACTTCCCTGAAAGATTTTATTTAATTTCTCCTGGAACGCAAGTTTACTATCAACATGGGTATTTAAAAGAACCTGCAATTTATCAATAACATCGGCAGATATATTTTGCTGTTGAAGAATTACAAGGGATTGTTCGGTGATAGTATAGCCGGAATCGATCAGATTCATTCCGAAAATTGTTCCGGTAATTGTTCCAAATAATACTGTTGCAAAGCCTAAGAATTGAACCAGAGTAAGCAAAGGTTTAAGTTTCTTATCTGCTTTGTATTTAAAATAGGTAGCTCCAAGAATGAATAACAGACCATAACCGGCATCACCAAGGCAAAAGCCAAAGAAAAGCATAAAAAATGGTGCAAAGAAAGGAGTAAGATCCATCTCTTTATAATCAGGCAAGGAGTACAATTCGCCAATGGATTCAAACAATCTCGGAAATTTTCGGTTCTTCAAAAGAACAGGTATATCATCTTTCGGGGTAGCTTTCCCGATTTGATAATATATACTTAAGTTTTCAAGGAAATTAATAATTATTTCTTCCTTTTCAGTTGGCACCCAACCCTCCAGAAGCATCAGTTTTTCTTCTGCCTCTTTCCGGGTATTTAATAACACCTTATCAAGGTTCAGCTCACTATTGATTTTTTGCCTGGTTTCTTCAAATAATTTAAGATAGCGGGCAGAAAAATCGTCGTATAATTCTTCTGTTTTTTCTATGATACCTTTTAATTCACTGATTGATTTATTCAACTGTGAAAGAGAGACTTCAGACAGTTTAATTTTTTCCGCACTGAGCTCAACAGCCTCCCCACTTTTATAAAGAAGAACGAAATATTTCTGTCCTCCCGCTTCATTGATCTGCGCTATATTATAATTTGTTTCCCACTCAACATCATAGTTTCGTGAAGGACATATGTAAAAATCTATTTCATATCCGGAAGTTTTCAGTTGTTCTATGGTATTCCAACTAAAATTTCCCCAGGGCTCCACGATTGATTTTTCTTTCTGAAGCTGGGTAAGTTTCTGGTAATAAGCTTCCTGATCAGATTGTAGTTTTTTTAATTCATTGAGAATGGATATCCCATCTGGTTTTTCATCATCCGCAGGTTTTGCTTCTACTTCACGTTTTGAAAGGAATCTAATAGCATTATTAAGTTCGCTCACCTGTTGGTATCTTAGGCGCATCTCTTCGTCTTCAATCTCTCCCGATTCTTTTTCTATGACATGCAATACACCAAGTTCTCGAATACCATTCAGAAAATCCATATATTCTTTATGGTAAACCAGAAAAGAGTATTTTTTCATCGGGACTATCATTGCATTACCTCCTCTTGTTGTCTGGTTTTTACTATTTTCTGGGCCGATTTGGATAAATTATCCTCATCTTCCATAAATCGCTTTATCTTAAGGATGGCATCCTCGTAGCCAGGGATCTGCACTTTTTCAAACAGGTTTACTTTCTGGGTGGTCTTTTTCCTCGCATAGTTAAGAAGTTCCATTTTTCTGGAGAATACCTCACGTGCAATAGCCAGATTTATCAATTCCTTGATCAGCTCAATTCCTCCGAGAAACCACTTGGGAAAGTTGAAAACACTAAATTCGGCAACATGAAAATCTATTCCTTCAAGTACCGGAGTTTTCACACCGGCAATTTTTTTCACTTCCAGGGTAACGTCTTCTATACTCACCAGACTTGTGTCAAACTCACCCCATAGTTCGATCATGTTGTAGTACGATTGAATTTTCTGATTCAATTCCTTATCCAGCCTCTTCGATTCGTCTTTTGCTTTCTTGACCTCAATTCTCAAAGCCGATTCCTTGTTTTTCATTGTAGGCAGAGCTCGTACTCTTACTTTAAGCTGCTTTTCAAGAGCCTGAAGCGAAATTTTATTGTATTGAAATTTTATCGCCATTCAAAAATCAGTTTCGAGTTAATGGTTACATTTAATTTTAATTAGCTTCGCCCAGCTCGCCCTGCAAGCTTCGGTTCTTAATTTTTAATTATTAATTTTTAATTATTAATTTTTATTCTCCTTCCAGTATTTATCTGTCAATTCCTGTTTGATACCAACTTCTTCACGTTCAAAATGTTTGCTAAACAAGTTCCACCCCGTATCAAGCATTTCATCGATTTCTATGTTCACATCAATAGCCAAAAGCTTTTCAGAATAGTCTTTTGCAAAATTCAGGCTGCGCTGGTCGTAATCTGTCAGATCAAAGCCATTTTCGAGTTTGGTTTTTGAATTGACAGCATCAGCAAAAAGACGTACAGCAGT
>DAOUOU010000157.1 GCA_030626465.1 Bacteroidales bacterium | reverse complement strand
CGGTGTACATCATACCCGTTTATCAGCACTTTACCTTTACGAGGGGTCAGGTTTCCGTTTAGCAAATTCAGGAGAGTAGATTTACCAACCCCGCTACCACCCATAATGCCTACTAACAAGCCCGACTCTTCGTACATTGTAAACGCATGAATGCCATTTGATGAATTTTTAAATCTAAATTCAATCTCTTCAACAGAAAAATTAATTTTATAATGGATCTTCGATCGGAGGAATTCTTTTACTACATCGCTGTAATATATTGTTCCTACCAGGGGACTTTTTATTGTTGAGCCTTTCTCTAAAAAATAAGTTCGGTTAGGTATGACTTCTTTTCCCAGGTAGTACAATCTGTCGTCGGCACTAATGTTTCTGAATAGGAAAGCGTTTGCTGTTTCCACAGACAGAAAAATTATTTTTCCTTTAAGGTATTCCCGGTAAACATGTTTCAACCTTGTATAATCAATTTCATTAGTACTATCAATTACCAGAATACTTTCTTTCTGAGGAACATCGTATAAGGTATCAAGAATAAAAGATTTACAACTTTGGAATACTTTTTCATCAAACTTAAATGCCAGGGCAATAGTGCGAACAAAATCAAGGTGTTCATCTAAAACAACTTCTTTAATGTTAAGGATTTCTAAAAGTTGCATTAGTACAAGTAACTTTTGCTTCTTATCAAGGATTTTGTTTATCTGTTCACAAATAATAATTGCCTTAACCGAAAAGAGAGCCAATTGTTTTTCACCTGTTTTCACCTCCCTCTCCCTTAAGCTACTATGATAAAAATCATACATGATAAGGTATTGATTTACCTTACCTGGATTTACCAGCTGTTTAAGGTACGATGCAATAATTGCCCTTGATTGCTGTAACTTATCTTCAGGATGAATTTGTGTTACAATAGCAAATAAACGCATCAGGCCTTTTAGTATCGACTCAGTCATCGACATATGGGAAAATGAAATTTAATATTAATACAACTATAATATTACAAATAATCTCATTGAAAAAGCGTTTGAAAAGCCCTAAAAAATTCACATATTCCCTTTGAAAGTATAACAATTGCAAAATTGTTATAAATTTACTGCCAAAGCAAAGTTTATTATAATAATTCATGAGTATCAGGAAAACCAAAATACTGATAGCCGACGACGAACCTGTAGGAAGGCAACTTTTAGAAGCCATTCTCCTTCCCGAAGGTTATGAGCTTATTTTTAGTGAAGATGGTGAAGAGGCATATAATGTAACATTAAAAAATCATCCTGATATTATTTTACTGGATGTTATGATGCCTAAAATGGATGGGTTTCAAGTGTGCAAGAAAATCAGGAAAACTGAAGAAACTGCTCACACCCCAATTTTTCTTATTACAGCTCTTGACGATAGAGATTCCAAGATCAGAGGTATTGATGCAGGAGCAGATGATTATATTTCTAAACCATTCGATCGTATTGAGATCCTTGCAAAAGTAAAAAACAGCACCAACCTGATCAGTTACAGAAAACAAAATAATGACATAAAGAAACAAGAAAAAACAGAGATCGATAAAGGTTCCCCTGACAAAAAGCTGTTTGAGGGGTTTTGCGATTTCCTCCTTTCCTTTGACCCACAAGATGCAAGAATAAACATACATAGGTCTCTCCCACCCTGCAAGAGTATGAATGCATTCTTTCAAAGTGAAAGTGAAACAGGGACTTACTATTTTATGGTATCAAATTCTCTGAAAAACTATGAAGTTCTATTGACAAATATACTGCTAAAAGAATTGCTTCGACTAAACAGTTATAATAAGCAACATACTCCATCGCAAATACTCAATAGCACTCTCGAGGGATTTCATGATTTTTCAATTAAATACAATATTGCGGCCTTTAATGAAATTAAGACATCTGTTTTGATCTTCTTCCATGATAAGGTATCAGATTCATTCCGGGCATCAGGGATAAATCAAACCATGTATGTGGGGACAAAGAAAAAAACCGATAGAAATAATATTCCGATATCATACAATTCTTATAATCTGATGGTAGACCAAGATGTAATTATACCTCATCCCAAGAATGTTTTTTTATTTTCTGCAAGTATAATTGAAACAGTTAAAAAACAAGATCTTAATTTCATTCTGGATGAGTTTATTTCTTCAGATATGGCAGTTGATCTTTCTAACCTGGCAGAAAAACTCAACCAAAGCCTTGATATCATTATTGTAAATTTAAGCTTTTAGGTTCCTGATTTGAGCACTAGTGTTTTCATTTATTATCCCGATAACCGATCAGTGATAAAATTGTTGCTTGCATTGATCCTGCTATTCAATAGCGCAATTTGTGCTTATTCTCAAAATATAGCATCAAAGGATTCAATATTTTTTTTTCCAAAAGACACTTCTCTTGCGCCTCTAAATATTTTAATTACCTCTGATAGTCTCAACACTGAAATATCTCCGGCACAACCGGAAATTGAAAAGTCTTTAAGATCTTATTGGCGGGATGAATTCTTAAATATGATCAGTGTTCGTGAGGATAGTGTGAAAAAAAACCTGGATTTAATAACTAATAATTACCAGTTATATAGCGGAAAAACAATTAGAAACATTGACATCAAGCAGTTAGAAGTTTTTGGGCAGGCAATTGCAGATCCTGCACAGGTGCCATCAAAATGGACTGAACGCTTTGGTAATGAATTACATATTAATACTCAGGAACAAATACTTAAAAAGAAACTTTTTATACATCCCGGAGATACATTGAATCCGTTTACTCTGGCTGACAATGAAAGAGTAATTCGTGATTTGCCTTACATTAAAAATGTTCAAGTCATAATTACTGAAGTGGACACTGATTCCGTTGACTTGGTGTTCTTAACAAAAGATGTGTTCTCGCTGGGCTTTGGTTTGGAATTGTACGATGTTGCATATGGGCAGTCTGGTATTTGGGATAAGAACCTGTTAGGTATTGGTCATGAATTGTATTATTACCTTTCCTGGAATTATGATAAGACTCCAATTTATGGTCATAAAGTAAGATATCGAATACAGAATATTGGTAAAACATTAATAACTGCTGATGCATCCTATGAAAATCAATGGGAAACAAAAGCTGCCAGGATCTATTTTAATCGCAATTTTGTGACACCTCAAACGAAATATGCCGGAGGAACTGGATTTGAAAAAATAAAAAGCACAAAAGATATTGAGCTCCCTGATACTATTTTACTAAACAATTATCTTGACTATTATTATTTTGATTTATGGCTGGGACGATCCGTCATGCTGTCAGAATCGCACATACGAAAAAAACGTACGAATTTAGCTATTACCGGCAGAATAACCAGTTATATTTTTAATGACAGGCCAGACGTTTCTGAAACCCTCTTACACGACTACCATGAAAGGATCACATTGCTCGGTTCTATAGGTTTTTCTAGTCAGGCATACTACAAAGCAAATCTTATTTATGGTTTTGGCAAATCTGAGGATATACCTTATGGCTCATTGTTAACTATTACTGCAGGATTGGAAAAAAATGAATTTTATGACAGGCCATACCTGGGTTTCTCTTATTCATTTGGTGCAATTGGATCCAGTTTTGGTTTCCTTTATTACAGGATCGAATACGGAACATTCTTTAACAACGGAATAGAACAGAGTGCAGTAAAGGTAAAGTTTAAGAATTTTTCCCGGCTATTTAATCCGGAAGGAAGTTATCATTATCGCATTTTTTCACAAATCAACTACCAGGCAGGAAGCAATCGCTTTGATGATGAGTTTTTAGAACTAGATCCCAGTACTGATATCAGAGGATTTACCAGTCAAAAACTACGGGGCAACCAGAGGTTAAATGTCAATATCGAAAGTGTTTGCTATTCACCCCATTATGTTTTAGGGTTCCGGTTTGTTTATTTTCTGTTCCTGGATGCAGGAATGATCAACTACAACAATGATATACTAATCAATAATCCCGTATACTCAGGATTCTGGGGGAGGAATAAGGATAAAAAACGAAAATCTTGTTTTCAATACCATACAACTCCGCCTGTCTTATTATCCGGTTGTACCGGAAAATTCGAGTGCCGAATATATTCAACTCTCGGGTATTTCTACGCAACGTCCGGAAAGTTTTATTATTCCCCGTCCTGAGGTTATTAAATATTAGATAAAAAAAATCCGCAATTTATTGATACGGCCAATTGCCACAAATGATTGTTAATCTCCATAACTATTAAACGCATTTACTATTCACGATATACTCTATTAATCATGTGTTATAATCTTTCCAATGGCGATCATTAAGGCTGAAATCGGTTTAAGAAATATTTCATATTACGATAAGCACTCCATAAAGAAATGCTTTTATATTTTTGTACCATGCAACGTAGTGAGTCCATACCGGTGCAAAAAATTCCTGATTTAAAGAGCAAGCTTGTAGAGTTTGCCAGAGAATTTGAACTTGCATGTATCCTTGACAGCAACGCACAATTTTATTTGAATCGTGGCAACTATAGCTACAGGAACTATGATCTGATTGCAGGTTTCAGTTATGTTTCATCAGGTTCTGATAACATAAACGATTTTAATGAATTCAGAAGGATCAACAACAAAGACGATAACTGGTATCTTGGTTATTTGTCGTACGATCTGAAGAATGAGCTTGAAAATTTAAGCTCCTCCAACAACGATATGCTTGAATGGCCTCCCATTTTCTTCTTTAAACCTGATATTCAATTTCTTCTGATAAACAATGTTATAAACATAAAAGTTAATAGAAGCGACGTTGAAATTTCAGAGCTTATCGATTGTTTGAACTTATACGAAATCTCTCAAGCCAATCCTTCACCGATACATTTGGTTCCAAGGATTTCAAGAAGGGAATATATCTCAAGTGTAAATAAAATACAGGAGAAAATTCAGAAAGGATACATTTATGAAATGAACTTTTGCCAGGAGTTTTTCAATCATTCCACCATTGATCCATATTCAGTCTATCGAAATATGAATCTGCATTCACCCTCACCTTTCTCTGTTTTTTTTAAATACATCGATAAATTTCTTCTTTCTTCCAGTCCGGAGCGATTTTTGAAAAAAGTAAACTCGCTGATCATTTCACAACCGATTAAAGGAACTGCTGCAAGAGGATCAGATAGAAGGGAAGATCAACTCCTTAAAAATCATCTCACCGGAAGTGTTAAAGAACGTTCAGAAAATATTATGATTGTTGATCTGGTGAGAAACGACCTTTCAAAGATTGCACAGAAAAACTCTGTAAAAGTCGAAGAACTTTGCGGGATATACTCATTCCCTCATGTTCATCAGATGATATCAACGGTCTCTGCTCATTTGAGTACCAATTCGCTAAACGAAATCATAAAAGCCACTTTTCCTATGGGATCGATGACCGGGGCTCCAAAGATCGAGGCCATGAATATCATTGAAGAGTACGAATCGACTAAAAGAGGTTTATATTCAGGTACAGTAGGCTATATCTCTCCCGGTATGAATTTCGATTTCAATGTGGTTATTCGTAGTTTGCAGTACCATGCATCAAAAAAATATTTATCCTATCTTGCAGGAGGTGCGATTACTGCACTTTCCGATCCGGAAAAAGAGTATGAAGAATGTCTGACCAAAATTTATGGTATAATCAATGCTGAACAAAAAGTAAATTATGCGTGAAAAGTTTCTTGAATATATCACGACAAATGAACTTCTGGAATCGAATCATAAGATATTGTTAACAGTTAGCGGAGGTATTGATTCAACGGTAATGACTCATCTTTTTCACCAGACTGATTACCATTTTGGTATTGCCCATTGCAACTTTAAATTACGAGGTGCCGAATCTGATGAAGATGAGAAATTTGTTCACAATTTGGCCATGAAATTCAAAAAGAGATTTCATATTAAAAAGTTTAATACAAACGAGTACAGCCTGAAAAATAATATATCCATTCAGATGGCAGCCCGCGATTTGAGATATTCCTGGTTCAATGAGCTTGCCACCGAATTCAGTTACGATCGAATTGCTATTGCTCACAACTGCGATGATATAGTGGAAACCCTTTTAATCAATCTTGCCCGGGGTACTGGAATCAAAGGCTTAACCGGAATAAAACCTTTACAGGATCTGATCATCAGGCCCGTTTTATTTGCATCGAGAAAAGAGATTAAAGAATATGCCAGCTTAGAAAATATAAAATACCGTGAAGATTCGAGCAATGATGATATCAAATACCAACGGAATCTTGTCAGACATAAAATCATACCACTTTTTGAAAAACTAAATCCATCATTCAGTAACACCATTATTCAGGAAACAGAAATTTTAAACTCTACCTACAAAGTATACAATCAGGAATTAAAAAGAATAGGCGATGCAATAACAATCCAAAAAGCTCCAAATCCTATTCTGAGTATTCCCAAAATTCTTTCTCTTCGTATGACATCTCAGGTTTTATACGATCTTCTGGATGAGTATGGATTTACCTTCTCTGATGTGCAAAACATTTACAACACACTTGAAGGAGAGCCGGG